>JARROY010000137.1:0-8282 GCA_037383445.1 Anaerolineales bacterium
GCGGTATGCTGTTAACGCGCTTAAGATGGGTACCATTCTAACTCGAATCAGTATTTTTTACCTGTTCGTGATTGGCTTAAGGCCAGAAAGGTTTGATGGTTTTGGCCGTTCAGGTTGACCCAATCATCGATTCTAGAAAAAAACAAAATCCATAGATCGGACTAAATCTATTCATCCGATAGGGTCTGGGTTTTGAGAAGTAATGGTAATCAGTGGGGAAAAGAATTAAGCCGGGAGGGATCGGAGAAAATTGAAGGCAGCATCTGCAACGGCGTTCGGTTTTTCGAGCATGACCATGTGCCCACCGTTAGGGATAATGGTCATTTTTGCATTTTTGATTCCGGTTTCGAGCTGTTTATTCAAATCGATCGATGTCATTCTGTCGCTGTCTCCCACGATCACTTGGGTGGGGACTTTGATTTTTCCGAGTTTGTTGGTTAAATCGAACTTGCTGCAGGCTAGGTAATCGCCATAGATAACGGCGGAGCGCAGGCTGAGCATTTGTTCTCTGGCACGTTTGATCAACTTTCCGTTTATTCCGGAAGACCAGGACCATTTCAAGATTAGGTCAATAGCGGCCGGGGTGCTGGATGGGATGGAGAGTTTTTCTAAAAGGCTCGGGTTTACCGCCAGCTTCGCCCCTGTTGCAATCAAGATTAATGCACTGACCTTATCGGCATACTCTGTCGCCATGGTCTGGGCAATTGCTCCACCCATTGAGTGGCCCGCAATCACGGCTTTTTTAATCCCGACCTGGTCCATCCAAGCTGCCATCACTTCTGCATACTTTTCAATTGATTGTCTGCCGAGTCCTTCAGATTTTCCGTGACCAGGCAGGTCAGGAGCAAAAACGCGGTAATCATTTAATCTTCTCAGTGTGTAAGGCCAATGTAAATGCATACCAGCTGCACCATGGATCAAAACAAGTGCCGGCCGGTTGTCCCCATTTTTCGAAGCAAAATAATAGATCTCGCCCGCCGTAGGCATTACCATCCTCCTCACCCTTCAGTCCTCCGTTTGATATTGTACCAGTTTTTTGATTTGAAAAAAACAGTCACTTTTTAAACGAGGGGAATGAGGGTGCTTTCCAGCGATACACCAGACAAACTTATGTTAAAATTATAGGATTAGTAATCAATCTCAATAAGGATGATGTAATTTATGGCACGCAACGTTGTTCGATCTGTCAAAGGGACACGGGATTATTACCCGGAAGAAATGGGAGTACGCTCCTGGCTGTACCAGAAAATGCGTAAGGTGAGTGAATCGTTCGGGTACAGCGAATATGAAGGACCGATCCTGGAGCGTTATGAGCTGTATATTGCCAAATCGAGCGAGGAGATTGTTGACAAGCAATCTTATGTCTTTGAAGACAGAGGGGGGGATAAACTCACCCTGAGACCGGAACTTACTCCTACCCTGGCAAGAATGGTCGCTGCCCGGCAGCCGCAATTGATCTTCCCGCTGCGCTGGTGGTCCTTTGGTCCATTTTGGCGCTACGAAAAACCACAAAAAGGCCGCGCCCGGGAATTTTTCCAGTGGAATATTGATATGGTTGGTGATGATTCTCCCGAAGCCGATGCGGAATTGGTGGCGATTGCGGCGACCTTTTTGAAAGAAGTCGGGCTTAATCCGAACGAGGTTCAGATCCTGGTCAACAACCGCAAGCTGATGGAAACCCAGCTATCTGGATTGGGGATTCCGGCTGAAAGCCGGGAAGATGTGTTTAATTTAATCGATCGCCGCGATAAGATGGGCAACAAGGGTTGGATCGCCTACGCGGCTGAAATTGGCTTAACGTCAGATCAGATTGATGGAGTCGTTGACCTGATCCAGAACCAAAACTTATGGCAGGAGTCTGAAGATCTGGTGAGATTGTTTAAATCCCTAGATTCGTACGGGATCAGTGATTATGTGCAGTTCGCCCCGCATATCATCCGCGGGCTGGTGTACTATACCGGAACGGTGTTTGAAGCCTGGGATACGGCTGGGGATTACCGCGCTATTTTTGGCGGAGGCCGGTACGATAACCTGGTCGGGGATGTAGGTGGTGAACCTGTCGGTGGGGTTGGCTTTGCTGTAGGAGACCTGATCATCAGCTTGCTGCTGGACAATCTCGGCCGCCTGCCAAAATTTGAGCATACCCCAGCACCTGTATTCTTCACATTGTTCGATGAAGAATTTTTCCTGCCCTCCTTAGCGCTTGCACACCAACTGCGTTTGGAGGGATTAAAGGTCACCAGCCAGTTAAGCGCGGATAAACTCGGGAAGCAGTTTAAATATGCCGACCGGATAGGAGCCAGAATCGCAATTGTACTCGGGCCAGATGAGGCTGCTAATCAACAGGTCAGCTTGAAGGATCTTAGAACAGGAGAGCAGTCCACGGTTGCTCAAACTGCATTGGCGGAAAGCATTCAAAAACTGCTTGAAGCCTCTTAGGCTTCATGATAGAATACCGTTTGCGTGGTGGATGTAGCTCAATGGCAGAGCGCCGCACTGTGGATGCGGTGGTTGAGGGTTCGAGCCCCTTCATCCACCCCAATTGTTCAAGAACAGACCCTATATCAGGATCTGTTCTTTTTTTATAAAACGATTTCAATGCCATCCACTGTCAGAATAAGTTTAATCTCATGATATCCGATATTGGCCATATATAATTTTTTGTTTTTCTTTTTGAACAGGGTTCAATTTCTGCTATAATTTTTATTGAAGCCTTACCTTCAGTCATTTCATAATGGAAAAGGCATTTCATCTTAATTGTCAGGAGTTAAATCAATAATCTAGGCGGGAAGGCATGCGATTGCATTATTTCCCGCTTTTTAATTCGGGTAAGGGCATGGAGGAGACGAAATCATTTCATTCTGTCCAGATAAAAAAGGCTATCTTCTCGACACCGCTCGACTGGATATCTAATTTCATTTGGGTCGCAGTGGTCGTGGTATCTGTGGGGTTATTCATATTTGGATGGCCGCTTCGGTTAAATGAATTAATCTCCCCATCTGTGGATATCGCGGCAGGTCTCGAAAAAGCGGGATTGTCTACATCTTTATGGGCAGCCGTTATGCTGGGATCTGAAACAATCCTCATGTTAGGCTGTACAGTTGTAGGTTTTTTGCTGTATTTCCAGCGCAGAAAAGAAGTGGTGATCTTTTTTACTTCCTTAGTGTTAATCGCCTTTGGGACAGGAATTTTGAATGTGTTGGATGCCGTTGTGTCTAGTTATCCACAAATTGAAATCCTTGTCCGGTTTCAGAAGGCAATCTTATGGTCCCTATTGTTATTGGTATTTTATATCTTCCCAAACGGTAAGTTTGAGTACCAATGGAGCCGCTGGTTGTATGCAGGCTGGCTGGTCTTTACCTGGAGTTGGTTTATCTATCCAAACAGCCCACATAATATGACTAAATTAACAGTATTTACTACGGCATGGGTTTTCTGGGTTTGTTTTATTTGGTTAATCAGTGGTGTGGTGGTCCTGCTTCTCCGCAGTATAAAATCTTCCTCTCAGGTGGATAGGCAACAAACCAAATGGGCGATCTGGGGCTTGGGCGGGGCGGTGTTCGTTGCATTTATTGAAGAACTACCTTCTGTGATCAATCCTCTCCTGATGGATCACTCTACACCTCAAGGTGTTGAATATGCTTTAATTAGCACCCTGGTTTTTTCGATTGGTGTGCTGCTGGTACCAATCGGGATTGCATTTTCCATCCAGCAAAAACGCCTCTGGGAGATCGATTTTTTAATCAACCGCGGGCTGGTGTATGCAGTGGCGTCTGTGCTGATCTTTTTTGTGTTATTGGTGATTTTTAGTCTTTTGACTGATCTCTTTAAAGCCGTCAATTCTGCCCCTTTCGATCGGTTTGCGGTATTGATTTCTGTTGTTACGGTCAGTTTATTGTTCAATCCCACAAAGCGATGGATTCAGACCGTGGTTGATCGATTGATATTCGGAATCCAGATTGATTACCAAAAAACAGATCGTTCCAGATCAATTTATCAGAGGTCAGAGCATGGTTGGAGCAATCGGACAATCGGACGCTATAAGATTGGTAAATTCCTTCATCGTGGCCAGACGGGCGTGGTTTACCAAGCAATCGAGACCATTACCGGCATGACTGTAGCGGTCAAGTTTTTACACACTCGGTTGGCAGCAGACTCAAACTACCGGCAAGCATTTTTGGCCGAGGCTGATACACTCAGCAGTCTCGACCATCCGAATGTGATACGGTTTTTGGATTATGGGGAGGAGAATAAAACCACTTGTTATCTTGTTATGGAGTATATCTCCGCAAGAACCCTGGCGGATAAGCTAAAGGATGAACATCAGTTAGGCTTAGATGAGGCAAATTATATTCTTTCTCAACTAGCGTCTGCCCTGGATAGTATCCACAAGCACGGGGTGGTTCATTTGGATATCAAACCCCACAATATTTTGCTGCGAGAAGATCCTTTCAGCCCATATGGTTATATCCCTATATTGACGGATTTTGGTATCTCCAGAATGATAGCGAAGCAAAGCTCAAACCTCCCTGGGGATGTATCAGGTACTTTTGATTATATATCACCGGAACAAATTTATAAGCCTAACCAGCTCGACGAAAAAGCGGATATCTACTCGCTGGGTGTTTTGGCCTATCAATTGGTGACCGCCCGACTCCCCTTTAAATTCAATCAAACAGCTGCATTGCTGCTGGCGCATATTCATCAGCCGCCACCCAATCCGATGGTATTCAACCCCGAATTGTCTGCGAAAACTGGCTTCGCAATTTTAAAAGCAATGTCTAAAGACCCATCACAGCGCTATGAAACTGCATCTGGGTTTATTGAAGGCTTTGCAGAGGGATTCGTATAATTTCCCCAATAAGATCATTTGACCCCAACAAATTTCGTTTCCGGATAAATTGAGATTACTGCTTAGATTGTTTTTTAACCGCGGCGAGGATTTTCTGTCTTTGCTGAAAGGTCGCGGCGAACTCTGCCCCAAAAAGGATTAATACCCCCACCAAATAGACCCATAAGGCTACAGTCAGGAACCAAGTCAGGCTTCCGTAAACCAAACCGTTTCTTTCGACCACCAGGCTGGTGTAAATTCCAAAACCAAGTTTTGCGATCATCAGGAGCACCGCGGCAGAAAACGCCCCAGTAAATGCCGCACTCCAATGTACGGTCTCATTGGGGAAGATGCGGTAAAGAATCATCATCACCAGGGTTAGAGAGATAAGTTCCATCAGATAGCGAATGGTTTCCCGGCCGGTGCCGGAATAGTTGAGCATGAAATTAGTAATTTGTCCGATAAAGAAGGAAGCAAGGAAGGTCAGCACCACGCTGAGGACTGCTAATACCCCTAGTAAGCGTCTTTTGAAATAGGAACGTGGGGATGATTCCCAGATGTGGCTGAGAGAGACCTCCAGAACACTAAATATCGAGGATCCACCCCAAAGCAACCCAATCGCCGAGACGATTCCGATGGACCCCCGAGCATTCCAGGTTTGTTCAACAATCCGGCTTAAGTTTTCGGCTCCATAGGGAATGATTGAATCTAAACGTTCAGATAATACCTGACGGGATTCGGCTGAGGGGAAAAATATACTGGCTGCGTAAACCAGAAAGAGCAGCAGCGGGAAGATCGAAAAGAGTGTGTAGTAAGCAATGGCTGCCGCGTTTTTGGAACTATCGTGCAGGGCATAAGATGCGATCACACGGCGTAAAAACCGCACGACTCCTTTTGTCCGATTCCACACAAAGTCCAGCATGATTTGATTATAGCCTAAAACCAGCTTGTTGATGGTCTTGTCCAGAATTCAATCCCTAGCGCTGGGTCCATTTATTCTGATCCTCTATTTGGATAAGCGGATTTAAGGTGCATGGATTTTTATTTGGTAAACTTACACCAGATTGAACTATGACGGCTAAGTGGATGGGATATGGCAAGAAATCCCGCATGTAACCGAGGCTCAAATGCGAGAGGTTGATCGGGTTGCTGTGGAAGTTTTCCATCTTGGCATATTGCAGATGATGGAAAATGCAGGCCGGAACCTGGCGCGATCGGTATACCGCACTTTGAGTAATTCACAAGCTAACCCCCAGTCTAAAAAAGTGGTGGTTTTTGCAGGTGTTGGGGGGAATGGCGGTGGAGGTCTGTGTGCCGGTCGCCATCTGCACAATCATGGAGTAGATGTCTCCATTGTGATAACAAAACCGCCAGAAACCTATCCCGGTGCAGCTCAGAGCCCGCTGTCCATCCTCACAGCGGCTGGTATGACACCTGTTTTGTTCGAGGGTGCGAAGAAAGTGTTGGATGAAAGCGACCTGGTGCTGGATGCGATGATCGGTTACAGCCTAAAAGGCCCTCCGCGCGGAGATGCTAAAACGTTTATCGAGTGGATCAATCAGTCCGGTAAGCCGGTGATTTCGCTTGATCTGCCTTCGGGTTTGGACGCCACTACTGGAAAAACTCCCGGTGCGTGTATCCATGCCACGCAAACACTCAGCCTGGCTCTGCCAAAACCTGGTCTGGCAAATCCTTTGAGCGGCGATTTGTTTTTAGCAGATATTGGGATCCCTCCCGAGGTGTACCATTCCCTGGGGATCACCTTCGATCCATTTTTTAGCAGCGAGTATATTTTGCAGATGCGTGCCGTGCAAGGTAAACTGTAATGAACTTCACTAGAATTTAGCTCGAATTTTAATGTAAGATACAATTATGCAAGTGGATAAACCCAAGGTTGTTGCAGACAACATCGTTCTTCCGATAAGATGGCTGACATTGGTGGGCCTGGCGTGGTTAATGAGTGATGTGAATGAAACCAGCCAAACTGGAATCGTTCTGATCAGTCTTGTCGGGGTATGGAATTTAATTCTATCGATTATTTCTCTTATAAATAGACGTCTCCCTCTCTATCCTTATCTAATCATCGCGGTGGATGCCGTGCTTGCATTGCTGTTTGCGGGGATGGTCACCGATGCTACCCAGGTACTGCTCTGGGCCGGTCTCTTCCCAATTATCTCTGGGGCGGTGTATTTTGGTTTTCAGGGAGGTGTGTTTGCGGCCTTGGCAATTATCATCCTCGAAGGGGTTACTCTCTCGGTAAGTTTAGGAAATGCTGAAGCGCTAGCCGCGATGTCCCGTCCTGGGGTTGGATTGGTATTGGTCGGTTTGATTGTGGGTGTGGTCTCACAGCTGGTGCGCTTTCGTTACCTCCGGAGGCAGGAACTGGTCCAGGCGGCGATCGAGCAAACAGAAAAAACGGAGCGAGACCGGATAAAGGCATTGTATCAGGTCACCTCAACGATGACCGCCACGCTGAATTATCAGAAAGTCCTGGATATGGCGCTGGATATGACTGCCAATGTGCTTACTGAAAAGGGAGAAAGCAACCAGTTGGTGAGTGCGGTCTTGCTTTTTAATGAAAATGAGCTGTATGTCGGCTCTGCCCGGCGTTTTACCCTTTCGGACCATAAGGTGGTTCTCCCGGCACGGGAGGGAGTAATCGTGGACAGTCTGAATTCTGGCCAGGGGAAATTATTAAACGATCCCGAGAATGACCCGGAATTAAACCGTCTGATCGCCGTGAGGGAATGCAAAGTGGTCTATGTTTACCCTCTCCGAACACACCAGGAAATGTTTGGAGTGCTGGTTTTCGCTCACCCAGAAGCAGCGTATTTCACTCCCCAAAAAACAGAAATCTTAGAGATCATTGGCCGCCAGGCATTGGTCGCCTTGCAGAATGCCAACCTGTACCGAGACCTGGAACTAGAGAAGGAACGGATGATGGAGATCCAGGAGGAAGCCCGGAAGCAGCTAGCGCGCGACCTGCATGATGGGCCAACCCAGTCCGTGGCGGCGATTGCCATGCGGGTCAATTTTGCCCGCCGTCTGATTGAACGGAATGCGCAGTCGGCTGGGGAGGAATTGTATAAGATCGAAGATCTGGCCCGCCGAACCACCAAAGAGATCCGGCATATGCTGTTTACCCTGAGACCATTGGTGCTGGAGACTGGGGGGATGATTGCGGCTTTCCAATCCATGGCAGAAAAAACCTACGAAACCTATCATCAGCGAGTGATTGTGGATGCGCAGGAAGAGGCGATCGAAGAACTGGAACTGAACAAGCAAGGGGTGGTTTTTTACATCGCAGAAGAAGCAGTCAATAACGCCCGCAAGCATGCCGAAGCCGAAACTATTTGGGTCCGCATGAAAAAATACCAGCCGGATGTGGTCCTGCTGGAGATTGAAGACAATGGGGTGGGTTTCAACGTGGGGCAGGTAGACCAGGGATACG
>JARROY010000137.1:8289-11957 GCA_037383445.1 Anaerolineales bacterium
TCAATATGCGCGAGCGCACTGGATTGGTGAATGGGCTGTTCTATTTATCCTCTGAAGTAGGGAAGGGGACCCACATCCGGGTGCTGGTCCCGGTAACAGAGGACGCGGCTGAACGACTCAAGCGTGGAAAAATCTAACCAGCTGCCGCTGTGGCTTCGATGGTGGGGGCTGGCGGCAGGGGCAGCCACCTTATTCTGGCTGCCTGTGGAGGATACCACTCTAACAAAGTTGGGTTTGGTTTCTGCGGCGTGGACGGTCTGGCTGGCAGGATGGATCGATCTCCGACCTTGGCTTAAAAGACGTTTGCCGGACGACGTTTGGCGGAAGGCGTTAGCGGGCGGGCTGGCGGGTTTGCTGCTGCCGGTGATCGCATTGCTGCTGGTGGTTCTCAAGGCCGGGCTGCACGGTCACGGATTTTTGGATTTCTCCTTTTACCAGTTAGGGAAGCTGCTGGTGCGCACGCCAATTTGGGTAGGGGTTGGTGGTTTAGGGGGATTGTTGTTTGGGAAATTTAGTAGGATTTAAAAACAGTCGGCGATAATCACTCATGATTTATTAATATACCCTGATTGACATTCTAAAAATTAAAGTTATAATAGTTACTGAACGTACAGTAAATAATAATTGAGAAAATAAAATGACAGATCGAAGACAAAGAGATAAAGAGCAAACCATACAGGATATTTTAAAAGCATCCATATCCCTGTTCAGCCAGAAAGGGCTGCACGGCACCTCTCTGCGGGATATAGAAAAAGCATCTGGAGTCTCGAAAGGGCTGATCTTACATCATTTTGAAACCAAAGAAAATTTGTACGCTGCCGTTCAAGATAAACTTAACCAGGAGTATATAGGTTGGATGGCTACCCGACGTGATGCCAGCAAGGATTTATCGACCGCCATCGAAACTGCGATCCAGGGCTCCCTCTCGTATTTGAGAGCCAACAAGGAATTTCGACGGATTGTTTTATGGTCGTACCTGGAAGGACAGGAGCGGACCACCGATCTGGATAAACGCTTCACTGCCAGCCTGATCGAAGCGATGCAGTTGGGGCAGGAGAGCGGGTTAGTACGGGATGATGTTACAGTCTATGTCCTGCCGTTTATCATCCGTGGTGCAATCGACTATTGGATTCGGAAAGAATCTTTACTAGGAGAAATTTATGGAGAAACGAAAAAAGAGACTGAATTTTCAGATGAGAAATTAGTTGACGCACTGGTCAAACTAATGCTCAAATAATATATTTTTTATCATAAATACTTACCAATCGTTCAGTAAATATAAGGAGAAAAAAATGACTACCAATAACTTATCCACTGCGAAAGCCTTTCGCCTCACGGGCACAGCCAGTTTGGTGCTTGGCGTGCTAACGGTTCTTGTGGCTTCTCTGGCTTATATGGCCGTGGAGCCAGACTTCTCAATTCTCACCACCTACCTGAGTGATATCGGAGATACGCCAGGCTGGCCCCAGGTGCTGTTTAATTCTGGCACCATCTTGGCTGCTCCTTTGCGCTATCTGGTGATTGTCCTGTTAGTTTTCCGGCTGCGGAGTTTTAAGGACAATAATAAATCCTTTGAGATTTCAGTTCTAACTGTTGGGGCAGCCTCTACACTTGGCACAGTCTTCATGACAGCCGTACCATTCAGTGTCGGACCAGCAATCCACATGAGCGGGCTCGGGCTGTATTTCCTGGGAGTCGTCTTCCTTCAAATGATCATTGGGATCAAAGAGGTAACCATCAAAGAACTTCCCCGATTTTTACCAGCATGGAGTTTTGCGATTGTTGCCAGCTACCTGTTGTTCTTTGTCCTCGTAATCCTTTACAAAACAGGCAGCATTGGGCGCGATACGCCGGTCTTTTGGGAATGGATGTGCTTTTTTACTTCGATGGGATGGCTTGCCGCGCATGTCATTTTTTTAGGCAAAGAAAAGTCAATACCCTAAAAATGCGGCAGTCAGAGGCCGAGGAGAGTATCCTCGGCTTCTGTTGCTGTTAATGTCCGAGCACTCCGGCGATCAGGTAGAAGATGGTCAGGCTGTTGACAAAGCCGTGCTGGATGATCGAGATCCAGGTATTCTTCCTAGCCTGCACGATATAGATTTGGAGCAGCATGGCCGGCAAGACCTGGATCAAAACCCAGGGTTGGTAGATATGGATAAACCAAAAGATACCCGTGTTTACCAACCAGGCATATTTGCCAAAGGCTAGCTCCTGCCGGGGGAGTAGATATCCCCGGAAGAAGAATTCTTCGCCAAAAAAAATATTGAAGAACCAGCCGAGAGTATAAACACCCACAACCCACCACTGACCTTTAAGTGCCAGCCCCATAAATTCACCGGGGAGTGTTTTTACAGCCCCCTGCGGACCCCATTCTGGGGGCATAACATCTCTGGGAGCCAGGAAGGGGACAGAGTTGACCCATTTCCCGGTGAATCCCAGCCCGAAGTAGGTGGCTAAGACGACAACAATGATCGCCAGAGTCCACAGCCAATCGCCTTTATTCATCGGTCTGAGCCGGAATCGAGCTTTCATAGCTTGCCACGTGAGCGGGTTGCCTTCCCTCAGGTAGCCGATTATGGCTAAAACCAACACCAGACCCATGGTGGCGGTGTAACCGACCCAATATCCTTTGTAATATGGTTGACCGCTGCGCAGGATGTAATTTGGGATAAGGGTGTAATGGGTGATGAAGAGGACCGTGCCTAGGATGAGCGCAACCAGTAAGGATTTGATAAATCCAAGCGGTTTGATTTGGTTTTCTTTTAACATCGGATTTTCCTTCCTTTCGGCCTCCACCCTCCGTGGTGCTGAGTGAAATTTTGAGGCATCATGAGAGTTATCCTCTGGCATGATGCCTCAAGTTGACCTAATCACGTTCATATGAAGGATTGTTGAGCGAGACGGGAGTCCCAAAGTTGAACACCTGGGCGTGCTGGCTGGCATTTACATCCAGTTGGCCATTGACGTGCACTGATGTGATGCTGTTGCAGCTAACTTCAAGAGCGGCATCCTTTACCGCAAAGTCAGCCAGGTCAGCAATACTGTTCCCGCAGGACTCTACTCTCATTTGTTCGGCAGAACCTGAGAGTTTTAGGTAAGTCCCACCAGAGAGCTCGAAGTTAGCAGCTACGGCTTGAAGAGTCCCTTCCAAGGCGCTCGATCCTGACAGCTCCGCCTCAAAAATCTCAGCGGACTTTGCATTGACCAGCCATGTATGACTCGATTCACCGAGTGTCAACCCGGCAAGATCGGGCATGGTTACATCTACCAGCATGGTCACACCTTTAACATCGTATGCGTAGCCCGGTTTGTAAGCCACATTTAGGGTGGATCCTTCCTGTTCGACCAGGATGTAGTCGATGAAATTGTCATCCGCTGTGAGGGTGACCTTGAATTCATCTCCGTGATGGACCGTCAGGCCAAACGCCAACCCGATCTCGACCCTGTCAAAGCCGGTAAAATCGAACTGCTTGGAGACGATTCTTCCCGATCCTTGGATAGATAGGTGGTTGCTTGTATCGATTTGTTTTGCCTTTGAACACCCTACCAACAGGATGCCAAGGATTAATATAGTTAGTATGGTTATTTTTTTCATCATTTGCCTCATTTCATTTTGCGTAAGGATGCCCTTACGAGTATTTTTGGTTTTATCCGATGCTGGTTTTTCA
>JARROY010000138.1:0-8308 GCA_037383445.1 Anaerolineales bacterium
TGCTGACATTCAGGTCGTTAATCAACAGCTGTTCCGGGGTGCAGTCCACTTCTTCGATGATGGCTTCCACTTCTCCCTGCGGGTTGCTGAGGATTCTGCCAAAGCCGCGCGGGTCTTCTGCAATCACGGTCAGCATGCTGATCGGTCCTGGGTTTTGGGTTTGCTTCTTAATTAATTTCTTAATGGTCTCAGGACGCAGCAGCGGCATATCTCCTAGCATCACCAAAACTAAGTCAGATTGACCCTGGATCTGGTCTTTGGCCTGCAGCACTGCATGCCCGGTGCCCAGCTGCTCTTCCTGAGTAATGTATTCCACTGTGTCACCGAAAGATTCTTTTACCTTATCCCCCTGGAACCCAATGATGATGGTGGGAGGTTGGTGGGTAGCTTGGAGTGCGGCTTGAATGGTATGCCAGAGCATCGGCTTGCCGCCAATGGGGTGAAGCACTTTGAGCAGTTCGGACCGCATGCGCGTCCCTTTCCCTGCGGCAAGTAGGATAGTTGCTGTTTTCATGATGAAAAACTCCCTGGATAGGAATAAGGATTAAAAACAGCGAGCGCCGCACACTTTAACAAGCATGCAAGGCTCGCTGTTTTAGTTGGCTGGTGTGGACCTAAGTCACTCTCTTCTTCTAACAACGGTAATCCGTTCAAAAATATTATCAGCCGGGGCGCCTGGATTCGAACCAGGATCAACGGATTCAAAGTCCGGTGTGCTGCCGTTGCACCACGCCCCAATTAACAAAACCCGGCTGAACCGAGCGCGGTGAATTGTAACATGGCCGCCGAACTACTGCAATAGTTAATCAATCCTCACCGGGGGCTAATCCCAATTTGGCAGCTTCATCGTAGGTCAGCGTATCGCTGCTGCTGGGTTCTGTCTGAATATCATCGCTGGAAAATGACTCCCAAAAAGCATCCGCATCTTGAGTTTGATTTTCTTCCAAGCTGGATAGCAGATCGTCCAGATTCTGGTCTTCTGGTAAATCGGCGTCTTCTGTAAGACCACCGGTTTCTTTTGAAGATTTTTCTGGTTCAGAGGTGGGCGATGAGTCCTGCCGCTCTGAAACAGGCAGGAAGCTCTGCTGGGCGCTGATGTGGGTTGAGATTCCCAGCCTGGAAAGGCTGAGCAGGATTGACTTGGCGGTGTTGTGTGCCAAGGCGGCAATATTTCCCAATTCCTGCAGCAGAGTTGGACGGGTGAGAATCATTAAACAGTAGGCTTCTCCTACCGGGGCAATAAACAAATCGTAGTTCTCTCCGCGGAAACTGTAGAAGTGGTCCGGGGTGTTCTGCCCGAGGAAATGAGATATGCTGACCCCCGCAGTAAAAGACCGCATCAGGATCGGCATGAGCGAGGTCTCAAGGGTAGGGTCCGGTAAATCTCCAGCCCGGACCAGCACCTGACCCTGATCATCGACCAATATGACTGCGGTTGCATCAAGTGCGACTCTCAATTGGGGGATCAGCCCGGCCATGTTGATTTTGGTCTGTTCTTCTGTCTCGTCTTCTTCTTCAAAATCATCCGCATGCAGGCTTAATTCGGGTGGTAGGGAAGTCTCAACCAGCCCAAGGGCCCGCTCTACCGCATCCAAAAATTCGGGCATATCGATCGGCTTGAAGAAAAAAGCATCCGCGCCAGCTTGGGCGACTTGTTTGCGAATGACTGGATCGGTAACACCGCTGACCAGGATCACTTTGGTTTCCGGGTTGCGGGCTTTAAATTTGTCCATTAACTCCAGGCCGGAAATACCGGGCAGGCGATAATCTGCAATCAAGAGGTCCAGCGGGGCGCGTCTCAATTCCAACAACGCCTCTTCGCCTGAAAGAACATCACTGATGATTAACTCTTGCTCTAACGATTCAAGGTTTTTACGGATCAGTCGGGTAGCTTCTTTTTGATCATCAACGATTAAAACATGCATTCCAGCCATGTTGCCATTCTATCATATTCCCCTTAACCGGACTTTAAAAACAGGCATGATAATTGCTTACACGCTTGTAAGGTTGGTTCGGTACTTGGGCTTGGCCAAATGGTTTAGAATAGATAGAAAAAGGTGTTGTTTTGCGTGAGGATCGGTGTGATGGACATAAAAGTTGGGCTTTGACAAGGTCGGGTATAATTTAAATGGACGAATTCTTTAATGGCGTAATTTGTGCGATGGATAATATTCTTTTAGGGACCTACCAACTGCCTTCCAACCAGGTTTTGACATTGATCCGAGGCGATCTGACCCTGCAAAAAGTAGATGCGATTGTCAATGCCTCTAACGCCCGTCTGCGCCATGGAGGTGGCGTTGCCCTCCTCATTCTGCGCCGTGGAGGTGAGGTGATCAACCGGGAGTGCAAAGCCTGGCTGAGGAAAAATGGTCCGGCCACACACAGCAAACCGGCCTATACCTCCGGCGGAGACCTTGATTGCCGCTATATTATCCATGCAGTTGGGCCGGTATGGGGAAGAGGCGATGAGGATGATAAGTTGAAAACCGCGATTGTGTCATCCTTAAAGCTGGCCGAGCAATTATCCCTAAAATCGATCGCTTTCTCAGCCATCTCCACAGGTATCTTTGGCTTCCCGAAACAACGCGGCAGTTGCTGCTGGCTGGCATACTCAACTATGTCTTTATACATCAGAACTTTCACCACGCGGCCTCGACCTGGTGAGATCGCTGTCAGACTCTAAAGCACCTGTAGAATTGGTCGCTGAGCATGTGATGAAATCTGTCAGTGATACCCAGTCTCCCCAAGGTATTTTGCTGGTGATGGAACAGCAAGTTTTGCCGCTCCCCGAACATCCTGAACTCTTATTAGTTTTAGATCGGATGCAAGATCCTGGCAACGCCGGCACCCTCATCCGCAGCGCGGCGGCAGCGGGGTTTGATGCGGTATTCCTCACTGAAGGCAGTGTGGATGGATTTTCTCCAAAGGTGCTGCGTGCCGGCATGGGGGCGCATTTCCGTATGCCGGTTTTAACCGCGCCGACGATCGAGATCGTTGAGCTGTGCCAGCTGCACGGTCTTCTTCTTTGGTCGGCCTCAGTGGATGCCGGACAAATCTATACGGATGCCAATTTGCGTGCTCCTCTGGCAATTGTGATTGGCAGTGAGGCTCATGGAGTGGGGGAACCGCTGCACGACTCTTCAAACTTGCTTCATATTCCGATGCCGGGAGGTGGTGAATCGCTCAATGCGGCCGCGGCTGGGGCGGTGTTGATTTTCGAAGTGGTCCGCCAGCGCAGCCAAAAATAATTGGCACACGATTAAATTTTTTAACTGAAGCTTTAAGACACAACTTTCCATTCTTCCATGGGTTATTAATCATGATGCCAAGCTTTCAATGAGGAGGAAAGATGTCATTTAATAAGATCGCGATTGTTACGGATAGTTCCACTTATATCCCACCCGAAGAAACCGTTGGTTTGGACATTCATGTCATACCGCTGTGGCTGATTTGGGACGATGACCGTTTCAGGGATGGGGTCGATATTCAACCCACAGATTTTTACCAGCGTTTGCGCGGGGCAAAAACCATGCCGTCCAGTTCTCAACCTTCTTCAGGAGAGTTTGTTTCCCTCTTCAAACAGCTTTCGGCTGACCATGATGCAGTTGTGGCTGTATTAGTTTCTGACAAATTGAGCGGCACAGTGGCCAGTGCTTTAGCTGCCCAGCAGGAACTTTCTGACCTCAAGATTGAAGTGTTTGACTCGGCCAATGTCTCAATGGGCTTGGGGTACTGCGTTTTGGCTGCTGCTCGGGCTGCAGCGGAGGGAAAAAGCGTGGAGGAGATCTTGCTAGCCGCCAAACAAATGAGCGAAAAAATACACTTCTTATTTGCTGTTGATACGCTTGAATTCTTACGCCGGGGCGGCCGGATTGGCGGAGCCAAAGCGCTGTTGGGATCCGCCCTTAGTATTAAACCCTTGCTGCATTTTCATGATGGCGTGATTGAACCTTTGATGCAAGTGAGAACAAAAAAGAAAGCAATTGCCACGATGCTCGATGTTGCCGAAGAACGTCTTGCGGGGCAGCCGATGGCTGAAGCCACCGTTTTAGATGTGGATAATGAAGAGGAAGGCGACAGGGTGGCAGAAATGGTCCGGCAGCGTTTTTCGGTGGACAAAGTGATTCGGACGACTGTCAGCCCTGTGGTAGGAACACACGCCGGCCCAGGTACCGTTGGCATGGTATTCTACGCTCAAGATTAAACGACCTTCTTCGGTTTTTTTCTCAGCCCTCTTTACTGGCAGATGGATCGAAATCAAGCGATTTGACGCGCTAGCTCGCCATATTGTGGCATTTGAATTAAAATCAAACTCCTACACCTGAATAAGAAAGACATTCCAATGAAAATCCGTTCGATAACTTCTTTTCTCGATCCCGGCTGGCCGTTAGACTTAAACGCGATTGCGGAACTCGGATCAGTGGCTGCCCGCGCCAAGGCTGGCTTTCAGCACGCCGGGTACGACGTCCAGACCCTCCGGATGGCGACAATTCCTTTTCCACAACTCTTCTCACAAATGGATGATGACGGAATTGTGGAGGCAGTTCAGATGTTGGAACAAACTGCCGCCAAAGCGGGTTTTGCGTATTTATCCATAGGCCCAGCTTTACTCTCACATCCGGACAGCTATGCATTGATTCCAAAAATTATTCAAAACACCGAAAATGTATTTTGCAGCGGGCAGATGGCGATAAAACCGCAAGGGCTTTCTCTAGAGGGGGTGCGTGCCTGCGCCCAGATTATTACGGATCTGGCCCCGCAGGACCCCAACGGTTTTGCCAACCTGTATTTTACTGCCCTGGCCAATGTTGAAGCAGGCTCCCCGTTTTTCCCGGCCTCCTACCATAGTGGCGGTTCTCCAGCCTTCAGCTTGGCCACCGAAGCTGCCAGCCTGGCTGTCGATGCTTTTGAGGGAACTGCCACCGTTGAAGAGGGACTGGAGCGCTTACAGCACAGTGTGCAATCCCATGCTGATCGCCTGAAGGCGGCTGCCAGCGAAATCCAAGCTGAAACCGGCAGTCGGTTTGGCGGGATCGACTTTTCCCTTGCACCATTCCCAGATCAGGCGAATTCGATTGGAACAGCGATGGAAAGAATGGGGGTTGGAAAAGTCGGTTTACATGGTTCCCTGGCTGCGGCTGCCATGCTGGCATCGGCTCTCGACCAAGTTTCATTCCCCAGAGTGGGGTTCAGCGGTCTGTTTTTTCCTCAAATGGAAGATGCCGTGTTAGCACAGCGGGCGGCGGATGGTGGGTTGCTGGTAAAGGATTTGCTGATGTATTCCGCTGTATGCGGCACGGGCCTCGATACGATCCCGCTGCCTGGTGATACTACCCCGCAGCAGCTCACACCCCTTTTACTTGATCTGGCTGCCTTGGCGCTGCGCCTGGATAAACCGCTGACCGCCCGCCTGATGCCAGTGCCGGGAAAGCAAGCTGGCGATGAAACCAACTTTGATTTCTCATTTTTTGCCAACAGCCGGGTGATGGAATTGTCCGCAGATCCCTTAAACTCCCCGATGGCACAATCTCAATCGATCCCGATCTTTACCAGACAGCGGGATGAATAGGTCAGGGAGTTTTTTTCCTGTTTGATTTAATTATTCGTGCTAAGATTACTTTGGTTTTTCGGACTTGGCGGCTTTTTACCCTAGCCGACAAATATAGTTTTAATTTTCAAACTAACGCTGGCTTAAAAATTGCTATCCGTTAAACATATTGCATAAGGTACGTTAGGCTGATGAGTGAGATGAAGAAGGTTTTGCTGGCAATCTCGGATGAGGGCGTTTTAAACCTGCTGAACAGCGGGATTCTATCCCTTTATCAAATCGAAACTGCCAGCACTCTTTTGGATGTGAAAACCCAAATAGCTGCTTTTGATCCTGATGCCTTGTTGATTGACGAAACCTTGATGGTTAGTGGTAGTTCCGATTTGGCTGGCCGACTGTTCGAAGAGAATCCCGCTTTGCCGGTAATCTTGTTCAGTGGGGCAGACAGCCTGTTGACTCCGCGTCAGGTATTATCATTTGGTGCAGCCGATTGGTTTCAGTTTCCATTCCTGCCTGAGGAAGTTTCACCGGCAATTGAAAAAGCCCTCAATCGTTCTAAGCGGTGGACCAGCTGGCAGCAGAAAGAAACCACAAAAGTAACCGGCAGCCTTCAGAATCGAGTCAATGAACTAGAAACTATCTTTAAAGTGGGGCAGTCGATCACTTCCAACCTTGACTTAGATCAGGTGCTGACAGAAGTGGTTCAGGCGGCGGTTGAAGTCACCGGGGCAGAAGAGGGAAGTATTTTGCTCCCGGATGAAGAAACTGGCGAACTTTACATCCGCGCTTCCCGAAATTTCAGAGATGACTTTGTACGCACCTTTCGACTGCCGGTGACCGATACTTATGCTGGCCAGGTTTTTAAGACAGGGGTCCCGCTTTTTTTGAACGAAATGGATCCGCAAAAAATAAAGACTGCATACTTGGTCTATTCAATCATTTATGTGCCCCTAATTTTTCGTGACCAAACCGTCGGCGTTTTGGGCGTGGATAACCGCGAAAGCCAGCGGGGTTTCGATGACAAAAATCTCACCCTGCTCCAAACGATGGCGGATTATGCAGCGATTGCAATTGAGAATGCCAAGCTTTTCTCCCAAACGGAAATTGAGCGCAGCAAACTTGAAACTATTCTCAGACAGGTTGAGGATGGGGTGCTGGTGGTGGGCGAGGATGATCGCTTAATCCTGGTCAACCATGTGGTGCGCAATGCGTTCGGCCTGGGCGACCAGGTGCTGGAAGGCAAGAAATATTCAGATGTATTGTCGCATCGCGCCTTGCTGATGACGATTCGCGGGGATGCCCCCAATCCAGACCGGATTGAAATTCGGATTGACGACCAGAAGTATTTCCGCGCCCGGTCTACCCCAATCGATGGGGTCGGTCAGGTGATTACCTTGCACGACATCTCTTACCTTAAGGAGCTCGACCAAGCCAAAACCGAATTTGTGACCACGGTTTCACACGATTTGCGCTCGCCTCTTACCTCAATCATGGGATATGTAGAACTGATTAAACGCGTGGGAGAGGTGACCGATCAGCAGGCAGATTATATCAAGCGTGTTCAAGCCAGTGTGTACCATATCACTACGATGATCAATGAGATCTTGGAACTTGGTAAGATTGAGAATCGCCTCGACAAAAATTTTGAAATGGTTCGCCTCATCCCGATCATCGAGGATGTCGTCACAGGTCAAAAACCGGTTGTCGCAGAGCGCAACCAGACTTTATCGGTAAAGCTAATCGATAGTCTTCCCGCAGTCTATGGCGACAGCATCCAATTGAGGCAGATGTTGGAAAATTTAATTGGGAATGCCATCAAGTATACGGGGCGCGGCGGGAAAATATTGATCACCGGGGAGACAGAAAAAGATCAGGTTATTCTTCGTGTGCAGGATACAGGATACGGGATCCCCCTGGCAGATCAACCCAAGGTGTTTGACCGGTTCTACCGCGCCAATAATGTCACCCCAGATACTCAAGGTACCGGGCTCGGGTTAGCGATCACCAAGTCAATTGTCGATAATCACAAAGGTCGAATTTGGGTGGATTCCAAAGAGGGGGAAGGTTCTACTTTTACAGTGGTGCTTCCAATTTACGAATAAACCATTGAGAGGATTTGCAGGCTGCTGCGCCTTAGCGAAGTAACTGAGTCAAGCTAAAATGTGTTGAACAGTGACTTGAAGAAGGTTAATCGGTAAAGATATCGAAATAACCGTCTAACTCAACTCTGTCGTCTTTAGCTGGTTTTCCTACCCCCATGCTGCGGGCGGCGTTTAAACGGCTGTCTACTTCAGTGTTGAATTCCAGGTAATATTTTGTGTAGATGACAAACCCTCGTCCCTTGTCCCGCGGGATGAATAGATAGCTTGGCAGAAATATCCTCAACAAGCCTTCTGCGACCGGGAATTTGGTCAGGTTAATGGTTGCGACGGTTTTTGGGAAATATGGGTTGAGGAATCGTTTCTGAGACCAGCTCATTTTCTTGCGGTCGTACAGGTCACGGAACTGCACCATGCGCACGTTTTGAACGTTCGAATAAGGGATTTTAAGACGAAAGAAGGGGATCGCTAATAAAATATGTGTGGGCTTGGCCTGGACAAAACTGGTGTTGCGCAGCAGCAGAGCGAGGAGCATGATCACCACCAGGAAGATCCCAAGCCATTGGATGTAGAAGTCGTTGGGGGGTTGGAATGGACCCGGGGTGTAGGGGGCTACCCACCATACAACACCGATAATAATATTAACAAAGATCAAATTGCG
>JARROY010000139.1:0-5913 GCA_037383445.1 Anaerolineales bacterium
ATTGAAAAAAGGGGCTTATGTGCTGGCTGATCTTGGGGGAGGTGATCCAGAGTTGATATTGATGGCCACCGGGACTGTGGTAGATTTGATTGTTAAGGCTGGAGAGGAGTTGGCAGCTAAAGGCAAGTCTGTTAGGCTCGTTTCTTTCCCAAGCTGGGAATTATTTGAAAAACAAAACAAGGCATACCAAGATTCGGTTCTTATCCCACAAGTTTCTTCTCGAGTATCCGTTGAGGCTGGAATTACCCTCGGCTGGGAGCGTTGGATTGGTTCTCAAGGTAAATCGATCGGGGTGGATCAATTTGGAGCCTCAGCTCCATACCAAACGATTTACCAACATTATGGACTGACTGTTGAGCGGATTGTGGAAGAGAGTCTGTCTTTGATCGGATGACGATGGCGGAAGATTTTTATGGCAGGGTAGTGTTTGGGGATAATCTGGAAGTCTTAAAACAGATTCCAGATGATAGCGCTAATTTAATTTATATTGATCCTCCCTTTAATACTGGACGCCAACAAAGTAGAACCCAAATTAGGGTCGAAAGGAACAAGGAAGGGGATCGGGTGGGCTTCAAAGGCGTACGATATGAATCTCATGTGGTAGGGACAAAAGCATTTGCAGACCAATTTGACGATTTCTTGGTGTTTTTAGAACCCCGATTAGTTGAAGCTTATCGCGTTTTGACCCAAAATGGCACAATGTATTTTCATATTGATTACCGTGAAGTACATTATTGTAAAATACTCCTTGATCAGATTTTTAGTCGAGATAACTTCCTTAATGAAATCATTTGGGCTTATGATTATGGTGGTAGACCAAAGAACCGTTGGCCAGCCAAGCACGATAATATACTAATGTATGTTAAAGATAACCAAGATTATGTTTTCAATCGTGATAATATAGATCGTATACCATACATGGCTCCAGGCTTGGTTGGAAAAGAGAAAGCTGAGAAAGGTAAATTGCCAACTGACACTTGGTGGCATACAATTGTAAGCCCAACTGGCAAAGAGAAAACAGGTTATCCAACACAGAAACCACTGGGGATCCTAAAACGGATTATTCAAGCATCTTCCAACCCTGGCGACCTCGTCTTAGATTTTTTTGCAGGATCAGGAACTACTGGTGAAGCAGCCTTGAGCCTAGACAGAAAATTCTTATTGGTCGATAACAATCCGGAAGCCATTCAAGTTATGCGGCAGCGTTTTAATGGATTCCCTGTAGAGTTTGAACAGTTTAGTGTTAAATAAGGTAAAAAATGAACAATTCACAAAAAGTATTTCAATTAGGACAATCGATTTGGTACGATAATATTCAACGGAAACTCTTGGAAAATGGAGAACTTTCTCGAATGATTTCAGAAGGTTTGATATATGGGGTTACCTCTAATCCAAGTATTTTTAACAATGCGATTGCCAAAACCGATGATTACGATGAAGATTTACTTCCTTTGCTAGAAAAAGGAAAACAGCCTCTTGAAATTTTTGAAACTTTGGCAGTTGCAGATATTCAGGAGGCTTGCGATTTATTCGCTGGTGTATATCAATCGACGGGTGGACAAGATGGATTTGTCAGCTTAGAAGTTAATCCAACATTAGCAAACAATACAGAAAAGACTTGTGATGAGGTCTTACGTTTGTGGCAGTTGGTTAACCGGCCAAATTTAATGATCAAAATTCCTGCAACATTAGAAGGTATTCCTGCGGTTGAACGCTCGATTGCAGAGGGAGTCAATGTCAATATCACACTTATTTTTTCGCAAAAGCGATATGAAAAGGTCATGGAAGCTTTTCTAACTGGCTTGGAAAGGCGTGTTGAAGCCGGAAAACCCTTAAACCATATTGCTTCGGTTGCTTCCTTTTTTGTCTCAAGGATGGATACCAAGGTGGACAATAGGCTGGATGCCATTATTGCCAATGGTGGTGAAAAAGCTTCAAAAGCTGAAAAATTGAAAGGTAAATCTGCGATTGCCAATGCAAAACTTGCTTACGAGGAATTTTTGAATGTATTCAGCTCCGAACGGTTTAGGGAATTAAAATCCAGGGGCGGTAATATTCAGCGACCGCTCTGGGCGTCTACCAGCACAAAAAATCCTGCTTATCCCGACACATTGTATGTCGATAACTTGATCGGACCAAACACGGTAAACACAGTGCCACCACGGACTCTTGAAGCTTTCAATGACCACGGAAGTGTAGCTACAACAATAGAAAGTGACTTGCCTCGGGAACGCGAGATATTGGATTCTCTCGAAGATATAGGAATTTCCTTACAAAATGTTACTGATGAACTAGAGGAGGAAGGAGTAGCTTCGTTCAGTAAGTCATTTGAAAGTCTGTTAAAAGCTATTGATGATCGACGTTCGGATATTTAGAAGATTGGAATGATATGGTTGGAAACCAAACACAACCTCGATTAATATCTCTTGATACAGCTGATTTACGCGCCACACTAGAGCTTTTCCCTGGCGTTTGGCAAGCAGCAGAGCAGCTGGGTGACCCTGACAAAACAGTGCGTAACCAAGCTCTGGATGAACTACTTCAAACAGAGGCTCATCGAATTTCTCCTCTAATCGCGTATTTACTGACCACGCGTATTGTTGATCCGGATTTGAGGATTAGAATGCGGATCGTAGAAACGTTGGCGAATGTGATGAGACGGGATGCCGAAGGTCGATATGCTATTGATGCGGTTCGTTCTCATGTAATTTCTGGGCTTGCAAACTTTGGGGATGTAGGAATTTTAACACTGCTGGAACTGGCTTCGATAGATGCAGGACTTATTCCACATATTAACAAACTGCTTAATTTCATCCCAAAATCAGGTGAATACCTAAAAGAAGTCGCAGGCGACCGAAGCAAAAATATTGATCTTCGTAAGATTGCGATCTATTTTATTGGCAAATTGGGGTATATCGATGCAGAAAATGAATTAAGACGGATAAGAAATCGAATAGAGGCTAAACAGGGATCACAAAAAAGGATGCCTTTTGCCCCTCCTGCTGTGGATGATTCTGAGGAAATATTGCTTCAGGAGATTAAAAAGACTTTATCAATACTCCGTATAGAATAATCTTTGGAATTGCTAATCCAGGAGAACCAATAGAGATGTTTCCCCAGTCAGAAAAACCTTTAGAAAGTATTGCGATTGTTATCTTTGGTGTAACCGGGGATCTAACAAAACGCAAGTTAGTTCCCGCTCTTTACCAGTTGGAAATTGCTGACCAATTACCTGATGAGTTGGTGATCATTGGGTTCGCGCGTCGGGAATGGGATGATGCCCAGATGCGGGATGAAATGAGAACAGCGGCAGGAAAGTTTTGCCGCACCCAGCCTGTTGAGCAAGATAAACTTGAACGATTACTCAATTGTATGCATTATGTTCAGTCTTCCTTTGATGAAAGCGAAGGATATTTAAAACTTGATGAGAAGATGAGAAGTTTAGATGTAAAAAATGTGATCTATTATCTCTCAACGCCGCCATCTTCTTACCAGACGATAGTTGCTGAGTTGGGGAAAGCTAATTTAGCCCACAGAGCACCTGGTTGGATCAGGATTGTGATAGAAAAGCCGTATGGGCATGATTTAGACTCCGCGAGAGCTTTAGATCAACAAGTACACGAAGTATTCAACGAAGAACAGGTATACCGAATTGATCATTATCTCGGTAAAGAAACTGTGCAAAATATTTTGGTTTTCCGATTCGCTAATGGTATATTCGAGCCGCTTTGGAATAGACATTATATTGACAATGTCCAGATTACGGTCGCAGAGACGGTTGGTGTGGGTACTCGCGCAGGATATTATGATAAAGCTGGCGTCATCAGAGACATGTTCCAAAACCATATTCTCCAATTATTGGCTTTAACTGCTATGGAAGCTCCAGTTGAGTTTAGTGAAGGAGCGGTTAGAGATGAAAAGGTTAAAGTCCTTCAAGCGGTGCGGCCATTATTGGATAAAAAAGCGATGTTATATACATTTCGCTCTCAATATGTTGCAGGCACGATCAATGGAAAGCGAGTGCTTGGCTATAAAGACGAACCGAATGTTCCGGATGATTCGACGACAGAAACCCTTTTGGCCGCAAGGCTAGAGGTAGAAAGCTGGCGTTGGGCTGGAGTGCCTTTTTATATTCGGTGTGGCAAGAGACTGCCGCGCAGAGTTACAGAGATCGCAATCCATTTTAAACAAGTCCCATTACCACTTTTTGGTTGGAAGAATAATGCTGGGAATGCCCCAAATATGTTGGTATTGAATATTCAGCCTGAGGAGGGAATTACACTTTCAATAGGAGCAAAACGCCCAGGACCAATCAACCAAATCGAGCCTGTCCAGCTTGATTTTTCTTATGCTGAATCTTTCGGGGCTAACCCACCAGAGGCTTATGAAAGATTGCTGTTAGATAGTTTGAATGGTGACCCGACCTTATTTACGAGAAGCGATGAAGTAGATATTGCTTGGATGATCACAACGGATATTATTAAAGCCTGGGAAGCAGATGAAACCAAAAATTTACCAGTTTATGAAGCAGGGACATGGGGTCCGTCAGGAATCGACGAATTTATAGGGAACGACGGAAGGACATGGCGGTCTTTATAACAATTTTATATGAAACGATTTAGGAAGAATTATAGCAGTTCTGCGCCGCAATTTGAACAGACTTTATCCTCTTCTTTTGCAACAAAACCACATTCTGCGCAGGTTCTAGGTTGAGAATCTCCCAGTGGGGCGCCGCAAGCAATACAGCGTGGTTGTCCGACTGGATTGGCTGTATTGCAGTACTCACAAGTCAATCGGCGTAATCTTTCTGAAAGTTCTTGAGATGCTCCCATTGTAGAGGCAACATCATCGATAACTTCCCATAAGCGGTCATCCAATGAGAGGTTTTCAATATCTTGTGCGATATCATCGAGTCTTCCGATAATATTCAATGGGTTTAATCTGAACGATAAGGCAGATAAACCTAGACTGGCAGCGATTCCCAACCAATCTTGTTTGCCAATTTTAACGGCTATACCCTCTTCCAATTGTTGTATCACCAACCCAATAGATGTTTTACCGCCCGATTGAGCATCTCTCCGGCTGGCGATTTGAATAACATACTGATCTCCACTTTTAGAATAACGGGAAGAGAGGTCATTGTTATTGAAGCGGGTGACAATTGCCTGGGTTAAATTTTCAGCAGTTAGGTTACCGTGATAGATTTTCGTTGTCATGGCAATTTCGATTATAATCCAAGACGTTATATTTAGGAGTTTGAATGGTTAAAACTTTCTATGGTATTTTAGTGTTCAGTATAATGATTGTATTTGGTTTGCTGTTTACGCTTGTCCCATCCGCAAGAGCTGGCGTGATGCAACAACAGCCAACAGTATCCGTTCCGACTGTCACGGGTACACCGGTTGGCCCTTTTATCCGAGTAAATGCGGATAATGATCAAATTAATGTTAGGTCAGGTCCAGGGACCGATTATGACTCGATTGGAGTTATGATTGCAGGCCAGACAGCAGCTGCAATAGGACGATCTGCAGGGGGTTCGTGGATAATGGTTAAATATCCCGGTGTAGCTAGTGGTGTGGGGTGGGTATATTCTCCTCTGGTTACCCTGCTTGGCGGTGGAGATCTTCAGATTGTTGAACCCCCGCCTACCTCGACCCCAAGAGTTACGCCAACCATCGACCCAACCATGGCGAGTCAATTCATTGTTGAATCTGCCCCGACCAGACTTCCGACCTTTACTGCGCCACCTGCTTTGATTATCCCAACTTTTGAGCCACCGGTAACCAACCCTGTGAATATTGGGATTCCAATGGGAGATCTGCTGCCGGTGGGACCGGGAGAGTGGACGTTGGCAGTGATCGTTGCGCCCGAGTTGCCGGACGAGGCAACGCTCGAGTCGTGGGTGCGCGAGGG
>JARROY010000140.1:0-9003 GCA_037383445.1 Anaerolineales bacterium
ATGGTATGTCTCGCCAAATGACAACGATGGCCTTGAACAATCTACGTGAGGCTGATCCACAAGGGGAAGCTGGCCAAGCCCTAATAGAGCTGGCAAACCAACTGATTAAACGGGAGCAATAAAAAGTATCGTTTGACACGAGTCTTTATAAAGGATGTATTTGCTCTGTTACTGGACATCTAGATCGATCGTTCCGGTTGCCACGAGAATTCCCCTAAAAATAGATAAATACCCTTGCCCGTTGTCGCAGCAGCGCTTACAATAAGGTGCTGGTCAAGAGGCTTTAGGACAAATACAACGGACGCTATCGTCCTTTTATATTCGCGGGTGTCGCCAAGTGGTAAGGCAGTAGCTTCCCAAGCTACCATTCGTGGGTTCGAATCCCATCACCCGCTCAATAAATTTAGACTAAGCTAAATTAGTCTCGCAAAACCGCCTCAGCTACGCCGGAAGGCGGTTTTTTAATGTCTATAGAAAGTGAAATTCAACAAAAATGGGCAGTAGCTTAATCAATGGATTAGGATACTAATTCTATTCCAGTCCAATACAATATTGCAGTGAAATAACAGCTATTTAAGTTCATAATCGGGCAAAGAATCATTGTTGGATAAATGATATAATATTACTAAGGTTAATGATTTAATTCTACTGGAAAGGAGAATTTTATGGAATCTCCTGCTTCTCCCGTGCACAATCCCAGCCGAAAAGAGTGGCTCAATATTGTCAAGCAATACCAAAACTCTGATAACTGGCACAGCACTCGCCAAGTGTTGAATAGTCTGATTCCCTTTTTACTGATAACGGTTTCAATGTATTTCAGTCTAAAAATATCCTATTGGATTGTGTTGGTTTTGAGCATCTTAAACGCAGGTTTCATTGCTCGAATATTTATTATTCAGCATGATTGTGGACATAATTCTTTTTATAAATCCAAAAGAGCCAACAATATCATCGGTTCGATTTTCGGTGTTATCACTCTAACGCCATATTATCTTTGGCGCAGAAATCATGCAATTCACCACGCGTCCTCAGGCAACTTAGATTCACGCGGGATTGGAGATGTCTATACGATGACTGTTGATGAATACAAAAAACAATCATCGTGGAATAAATTTAAGTACCGGTTCTATCGAAATCCAATCACGCTCTTTGTTATCGGTCCCATCGCAATATTCTTTATATCGCATCGTTTTCCACTTAATACCAAAAAGACTGAAAAACAAGAACGAGCTAGTGTCTACTGGACAAACCTCGCTCTTGCACTCATTTTCATCTCCTTAGGGCTGCTGATTGGTTTCAAGGAGCTTCTCTTGATCACACTCCCAATGTATATAATCGGCTTTTCGTTTGGGGTATATTTATTTTATGTCCAGCACCAATTTGAGGATACATATTGGCGTCGCAAGAAAAATTGGGATTATTTCAATGCAGCCATAAAAGGAGCTTCATACTTTAAGCTTCCAAAAATTCTCCAATGGTTCAGTGGCAACATCGGGTTTCATCACATTCATCATCTAAGTCCGAAAATTCCAAACTACTTGTTAGAGAAAGCACATAAAGAAAATTCAATTTTACAAAATCCAACTACACTTACGTTAAAGTCAAGTTTAAGATCAATCAAATTAAAATTGTGGGACGAGAAACGAAATAAATTGATCAGTTTCCGGGAATATCGGAAATATTATCTGGCTGCATAAAACCAAATAACTAGCAGGAACCAATAAATTCAAGTAGTGGGGGGGTATTTCCAATTCATCATCCACCAAGAAATTTATCCTGATAAATTTTTAATTTAACGATTTATAAACTTTTAATTCGCTTAATTTTTCCATTTCCTAATATTATTTTCTATCAACATGTTCGAGAGTAACTTCCTGCTGATTAGGGCAGATTTTTCATTTTTTGTCTCGATGACATATAACCCTATCCTTGTATGACACATGTCACTTGTCACATATGTGTAATTATATGATAGTTAATTGAGATTGTTTGGAGGCCAATTTTGATATTTGCACATTATTCTAGGTTCAAATCTAGGAGGATGTGATTTTTACGTGTTCATTTATATTCTAATATTCGAATCATTAATACTCTAATTAAAGGAAGGCGTATATGAAAACATTTCAAATAGAATTACCAAAAATGTTTGGAGACCATCATGTGATTGCAGTTCGGAGGATTTTGCTCGAACTTCCAGGAATTGATGAGGTTTATGCCAGCAGTTCATTTCAAACTCTCCAACTCAACTATGATCAGGAAAAACTTTCTGAGGAGCAGATATTAGCAAAATTGGAGGAAGCTGGTTATCTCGGAGAAATGCAGACCCCCCAAGAATCGAATTCGCCAGCGTCTGAAAACAGGGATAAAAAAGATTTTCGTCACACTGCTGCATTCGAAAACACTCGACAGGTAAGTTTCCATAGAGAATTAGCTTTTACAGGTAGAGCTCTTTGGCCATGTCCGGGTATGGGTGTCATAACAAAAGAAAAGGTGGAGGATTAAAATGCCAAAGCGAAGATCTCCCGAAGAATCTAGTATTGACAATGCAGCGCAGGAAATGCTCATCAAAGCGGATGAGTTGAAAATTGGTACAGCATTTTCTCGCGCAGACGATATGGTGCCGTGCAATATTGGTTCAGCAGGAATGTGCTGCAAAATCTGCGGGATGGGTCCCTGCCGATTAACCAAAGAAGGCTCTACTGGTGTATGCGGGGCAACTATCGACACTATCCAAGCAAGAAACCTGATCCGAGCAATTGCCGCTGGAGCAGCTGCTCACTCAGACCACGGTCGAGATATGGCCTTCACCCTCAAAGCGGTGGCAAATGGTGAAACCGAAGGCTACTATCTGAGAGATATTGCTAAACTTCGAACTGTTGCCGCAAAATATGATATTCCGATCGAAGGTAGGTCCCCTGAGGAAATCGCCAATGATCTAGCTGATCTGTATATTGCCCAATTTGGGCAGCAGCGCGGCAAAGTTATCTTAACAACCCGTGCTCCTGAGAAACGCCAAAAAATATGGGAAGAAGCGGGGGTTATCCCACGTGGTATTGATCGGGAGGTCGTTGAAGCCTTGCACCGAACTCATATCGGTGATGACCAAGATGCAGAGCACATTCTTAACAATGCGGTTCGGACTGCATTATGAGATGGATGGGGTGGCAGTTTGCTCGCTACCGATATATCCGATATCCTGTTTGGTACACCAGCTCCGATTCTTGGCCAGGCTAATTTAGGGGTTCTAAAATCCGATATGGTTAATGTTGTCGTACACGGTCATGAACCAACTCTAGTGAAATGATCGTTACCGCGTCCCAAGACCCGGAAATCATTGAATATGCCCAAGCGGCTGGAGCCAAAGGTGTAAATTTGGCAGGAATCTGCTGCACTGCCAATGAAATCCTAATGCGCCAGGGCATCCCCGCAGCCGGCAACTTCCTGCACCAGGAGCTTTCTATTCTTACAGTGGCAGTGGACGCAATGGTTGTGGATGTCCAGTGCATCATGCAAGCCCTGGTTGGCTTAGCAGATAATTTCCACACTAAAGTCATCACTACCTCTCCAAAGGTCAAAATTAAAGGCGCTACTCATATCGAATTTAATGAACACAAAGCGCTATCCATCGCTAAGGAAATTTTAAAAACCGCCATTGATAATTACCAGAACCGCGGTGCAACTCACATTCCTCAAGATCGCGAGGATCTAGTACCAGGGTTTTCCCACGAATACATCAACTATATGCTCGGAGGTAGCTATCGCTCATCCTTCCGCCCACTGAATGATGCAATCATGGCTGGCCGCATCCGTGGGGTTGCAGCAATTGTCGGTTGCAACAACCCACGCAGTTCGCAAGACTACCTACATATCAAGGTCACCGAAGAACTTCTTAAACAGGATGTCCTGGTTGTCGAAACTGGCTGTGGTGCAATCGCATCAGCTAAGAAAGGCCTGCTTCTAGGCGAGGCTGGTCTTGATCGAGTTGGTCCCGGACTTAGAGAAGTCTGCGAAACCATCGGTATCCCCCCTGTCTTACACATGGGTTCCTGTGTCGATAATACCCGCATTCTCACTGTGCTCACCCAAATGGTTGAAGAAGGTGGCCTCGGAGATGATATTGATCAAATACCAGCAGTTGGCCTGGCACCAGAATGGATGAGTGAAAAAGCACTCGCAATTGGTACTTATTGTGTTGCCTCAGGTGCTTATGTAATTTTTGGAGGCTCTTCACCAGTAAGTGGTATGCCTGACCGAGTTTCCGACAGCAATGTTGTTTCAAATTACTTAATTCATGGTTGGGAAGAACTCTATGGCGGCAAGCTTGAATTCGAACCAGACCCTGATGAGATGATCCGCAAAACTCTAGAACACATTGACCGAAAACGGGCAGACCTAGGGTTGCCTGAATATAGCCCAGATCGATTTGGTAAAGGCGGGGATGAAAGAATGCTGAAGATTGAAGCACTTCCGTTAGAGGCACGTCGTGTAGCTCTTTACGGAGAAGGGGATTAAAGGAGGTAATCATGTCAAAATACATTGCAACTCGAGCACTTAGAGGTGCGAATGCGATTGTCGCTGAAGCCGAGATGATGCTTCAAAAAGCCATAGAAGAAAAAGGTCCTGATCATCCAGTGGGTTTTCCCAACACAGCTTACTACCTACCCCTGATCTACGCAATGACAAACAAAGCTGTTGAAAATATTGGACAGATGAAGGATATCCTTCACCATGCGCGGGAATTGCTGCACCCAATACCAGCAAACAATAAATGGACACCTTATCTAGGCGAAACCCTTGACGGAGGAATGGCGACCCTCCTGGCCGCGGAAGTTATTGAAGCCATCCGATATATTTATGGTTTAGAACCAGAAATTTATCCTGGTTTCCAACTTTCAGGAGGAACTAATTACTCCAACAATGGCTCTAATGGAAATGGCCTTTCGGGCCATCTAAATGGAGCAATTGATGATATTCAACTGCGTTCATGGGGTATTCAGCTTGTCGACGGCCGAATGCCTGGATTTGCAGCAATTGTAGGAGCTGCAAAATCCAATGAAGTCGCCGTACAAATTGTCCGCGAACTTCAAAAACGAAATATCCTCACCTTTTTGTCTGGAAATGTAAATGGACGGAGTATCATCCACCAACTCCAAGAGGAAGGGGTCGAACTCGGTTACGACACTTACACAGTTCCATTTGGAACTGACACACTTAGTGCAATCTATGCATTAGGGTTTGCATCCCGCTCTGCATTAACATTTGGCGGCCTCAAACCTGGACAAGCAAGAGAAATTTTGATGTACAACCGGGAGCGTGTATTTGCATTTGTCCTCGCACTCGGAGAAGTAGATGATCTAAAATATGCTGCGGCTGCAGGTGCAATCAACTTCGGTTTCCCAGTAATTGCAGATACTGTCATCCCTGAAATATTACCTACAGGCGTTACCCAATATGAACATGTTGTCAGTATGCCCTTTAATGAAATTGAGGGTGAAAACGACCTGGTAAAAGCTGAACGCTTGGTGCAAAAATGCATCGAAGTAAGAGGCGTCAAAGTAAAAATTGCTGATGTCCCTGTACCAGTTCCGTACGGTTCCGCTTTTGAGGGAGAAGTCGTTAGACGTGCAGATATGCGTGTTGAATTTGGTGGAAAGAAATCTCGCGCCTTTGAATATCTTTATATGGCGGATCTAGACGAAGTTGTTGATGGCAAAATTGAAGTAGTTGGACCAGATTTTTCTGAATTAGAAGATCAGGGTTCGATGGATCTTGGGATCATTATCAAAGTAGCAGGTCGTCAAATGCAAGAAGATTTTGAACCAGTCCTTGAAAGACAGATTCACTATTTCATCAATGGGGCGTCTGGCATCCAGCACATTGGCCAACGCGAATAAGGTCGAGGTTACCCTTTACACCAACCCAGAACAAATTGAGGAATGGCTAGGCAAAGCTCGGGAAGCGTATGATTATCGTAACAAACGCTTAGCGGATTTGACCGATGATGCCGTCGATGAATTTTATTCATGCACATTATGCCAATCATTCGCGCCAGACCATGTATGCGTCGTAAGCCCTGAACGGCTTGGTCTTTGTGGGGCATATAACTGGTTGGACTGCAAAGCATCCTTCAATATCAATCCCACTGGACCAAATCAACCCATAAAACTAGGGAAGATCATTGACAATGAAAAAGGCTATTGGACTGGTACAAATGAGTATGCTGAACAAGCTTCTCATGGTGTTGTTGAAGAAGTCGCCATGTACTCTATTATGGAAAATCCAATGACAGCCTGTGGTTGTTTTGAATGCATTGTCATGCTTGTTCCTGAAGCTAATGGGGTATTGGTGGTAAATCGAGAAGACTCCAGCATGACACCAGTTGGCATGACGTTCAGCACTCTCGCAGGAATGGCTGGTGGTGGTATTCAAACCCCTGGCGTAATGGGAGTAGGTAAATATTATCTCGTAAGCCCCAAATTCATATCTGCAGATGGTGGCTTTAAGCGCATTGTTTGGATGAGCAGCGTCCTCAAAGAAAGTATGGCAGATGAACTTCGGGCTGTTGCAGAACGGGAAGGAGACCCTGATCTTATAGAAAAGATTGCAGACGAACGGATTGCCACTACTGTTGAGGAACTCCTCGCATACCTTGAAGAACACAATCACCCTGCTTTAGTCATGGATCCGATGTTCTAAGAATTAAGCCTGATGGAATTGACAATGCTATGAACACAAACTATCCAACTTCAAGTCCAAAACTTGTTCGAGATCTTATGACTGTTGGGGTTATTACATGCAGTCCCCAAACATTAATTAAGGTCATAGCAAAGACAATCCTCGAAAAAGACCTTGAAGCCATCGTTGTATTGGATGATGAAGGGCATGCATTGGGATATGTTGGTCAGGAAGAACTTGTAAGGGCGTACTCACATGGCAATTATGAACACCTTTCAGCCCAAGACATCATGACAGATGGACTCCCGCAGATTCCCCCAAATATACCGATTGCAGCTGCTGCTCAATTGATGATAGATCAGGATCTGCGAGTTTTCTTCCTTACGCACCATTCTGGGGGCATTGAATATCCAGCAGCAGTACTGTCATACAAACATTTCCTCAGGCACTTAATCACTGAAGATGCGGAGGAAATAAAAGACCTTGGAATCCATAGCTCCACTCGATGCTTTTATAGATAGACGGGATGCCCAGAAAAACAAAAATAAAAACTTACACCTAGAATAATTAATAAGGAGAAAAAATATGGCTTTAGAACTGCCAAAAGACAAATGGAGCGGTAAAGTTCAGGAAGTAACCCTTGGAGCAACCGCAGAAAATGGTGGAACCAGAACAAAAACAATTACAGTGGGTGGAGAAACGACCATGCCGTTTATTCATTTTGAGGCTGCAACACCGAACGTTCCAGTAATAGCCTTGGAAATAAAAGACACCTACCCTGAGGATTGGTCTCCACTTCTTCAAGAGAAATGGGGAGATGTACTTAATGACCCCGGAAAATGGGCTAAAGCAGCTGAAGAAGCAGGTGCCAATCTGATCGTTTTATCCTTAAACTTAACAGATAGTCAAGGTAACCCTAATACACCAGATGCTGCTGTAGCTGCAACAAAAGCGGTTTTGCAATCTACAGGTCTTCCTATACTAGTTTACGGTCCTGGCCAAGCAGATCTTGATAACGATTTGCTTGTTCCTGTAGCCAACGCAAGTCAAGGAGAAAGGATTGCTCTTGGAATTTGCGAAGACAAGAATTATCGCACAATTGCAGCAACCGCTATGGCCAATGGACACCTTGTAGTTGGGCGCGCCCCAATGGATGTAAATCTATCAAAACAGTTAAATATATTAATAAAAGATACAGGCTTACCTTTTGACCGAATATTGATGGACCCTACCACTGGAGCACTAGGTTACGGCATCGAATATGGTTTTTCTGTGATGGAAAGGCTAAGATTAGCTGCACTGCGCGGTGATGCAATGACCCAATCTCCAATGATTGTTTCTGTCGGGTTTGAAACCTGGAAAACAAAAGAAGCTAAAGTAGGCGAGGATGTTCCAATCAGTTGGGGAGCCTGGGAAGAAAGATCCATCACTTGGGAAACAGTGACTGCAATTACATTAATTGAAGCTGGGGCAGATATTGTTGTCCTGCGCCATCCCGAAAGTCTAAGACGGGTTCGCGCTGCAATCAATAATCTAGTCCAAGAACCCCAGCTAGCGTAAAAAATAATTCACAAAACAAAATAAGAGAGAAATAAGATGGCGTTATCAGGAATAGAAATTTATAAACTGTTACCAAAAACTAACTGCAAAGAATGCGGCTTTCCGACCTGCATGGCTTTTGGTTTGAAACTGGCCGCAAAACAGGTTGAACTTTCTGCTTGCCCGTACGTGAGCGAAGAAGCAAAAGCCCAACTTGCAGCATCATCAGAACCACCTGTAAGACTAATTTCGTTAAAATCCAATGGACACAAAGTAGATGTTGGTAACGAAGTTGTACTCTTCAGGCATGAAAAAACCTTTTATAACAAGCCTGGATTCTTCTTCCTCGTAAAGGACACTGAGGATGTTAGCTCAATCCAAGAAAAAGTTAAAAAGATTGATGCGTATAAGGTTAACTATGTAGGTATAGATCTAGAGGTAGATGGTTTTGCTGTAAAATCCGAAACAGGAGACCCAGCCTCGTTTGCAAAAGCCGTGGAAGCCGTTCGTTCCTCCAGCAAACGACCCCTGATTTTGATGGCAGAAAGTGTCGATGTTATTGAACAAGGTTTGCAGAAGGTACAAGGCGAAAACACCCTCATCGCAACCGCAAATCAAGAAAATTGGGAGGCTATGACAAATTTAGCTTTAACGCATAAGGCTAGCCTTGTTGTCACCGCAGATTCTCTTGAAAATCTCGCCAACATTACCCCTCAAATAAAGCAAAAATGATTATCTTACCTCGTATTGGATACTAACAGTAATTCTTTGTCGGAAGAATTGTTGAAA
>JARROY010000141.1:0-5877 GCA_037383445.1 Anaerolineales bacterium
CGTAAAGGTGTTAAGGGTCAGTGCCGTCGGGACGTTGGCGACCTGGGGTATCATCGTGCCGGTGCCCCCGTTCGCATCAAAAGTGACCGTGTGATCATCCAGTGTGAAGGTGACGGTAACCGCATGAGCAATAGCGGGCATAGTGACAACATTGACTGTGCTTGTACTGGTATCGTCATCTGTTCCTGTCCAACTGGTCAAGTGCCAACCTAAAGTGGGAGTGGCAGTTAAGTTGACTTCTTCATTCTCAATATATTCACCTGCAATACATCCTGCTGAATTTTCAGGATTGCCATCAAGATCTCCAAAACCAACCAGTGATAGTGATAAGGCATAGCAAAAATTTGCCCACCCCGAATCAGGTCCCTTCCAAGAAGTACACGCAATCTCACCATCAAGACAACTCCTGACCCAATAAGAGTAAGTCACACCAATTTCTGGAGGTATGTCTTCATAATAAGTTTGAAAATATGGGACAACCTTAATTTGCCCACCTCCTTCTCCTTGTCTTAATATCTCGTATATTCCCTCTGAGGAAGTACCGTCCCAGGTTATCTCAACAAGATTTCCATATGTCCCATCACTAGCTTGTACGTTAGTAGGAGCTGGTGGCAGCTCAGGTGTAACTTTTGCCCAGACCGAAGTAGTGACAATAGCAATTGAAAAGGCGAATAGGGTACTTAATACAAAATGGTTGAGCTTTTTTCGCATTGTTTTACTCTCCTCGTGTGATAATGGTATTGAGAAATCCTCAGCTGTTAGGAGAAGATTGGGTCTTTACCCAAGCATTGGCTCAATATTTATTATGGCACAATAGGATAAATACTTTGAAATTATTCCATTACAAATCAATCGCAACATCAATATCGATGTTTCGCCGAATTAGAGATAAAAATGTAGTAATTATGTAAAATATATTAAGGAGCTAGGATGGATAATGGCAAATTAACAGCCGCTGAATGGCATCACAGATTTATGCAACAAGCCGCATGGACCAACAATTTACGCAATTACTTATTTAATAGGATCTCCTTGAAATCTAATCCCCGCATTCTTGAGGTTGGTTGTGGTACTTGTGCCGTTCTATCACAAATTCATAATGAAAATTATCGAAAATTTGGTATTGATATTGATATTGAATTTTTAAAATTTGGACTTACCAATTTTAGTTATCTTCACTTAGTTCATGGAAACGGCCTCTCACTCCCTTTTCCTTCTCAAATCTTTGATCTGGTCTTTTGCCATTACCTTTTGTTGTGGGTTGACAATCCAATTCGCATTTTGCAAGAAATTGCCCGGGTTGGCAAACCAGGTTCCAAAGTAATCATTTTAGCAGAGCCAGATTATGGTGGGCGCATCGATTATCCCCCTCCCCTCCAGGAATTAGGTAAAGCACAAATAGAAGGATTACAACGACAAGGGGCTGACCCGTTCATTGGCCGAAAGATTCGCGAATTGACAATTTCTGCTGGAATGACAATACTCGAATATGGTGTATTGAACAGCCAATCTGAAATGGGGATAGATCAGGAGTTTATTGATAGTGAATGGCAAATGTTGGAAAACGATCTTTCAAACCAACTGTCCAACAATGATATCCAGCACTTCAAGCAAATCGATTTAGAAGCCTGGAAGCATGGGATCCGGGTATTGTTTGTTCCAATATTTTATCTGCTTGCTGAAATACGAGAGTCATAATTATTGTAATAACACCAAAATCAACAATCACTGAATTATCGGTGATAGTGTTAATTACTTTTCAATTTTTCCAGAATTTAAATTGCCAGATACAGACATCTTTCAGCTATAACCAGGACCAATAACCGTCTTGGGGAGTAAAACCGCCCGTTTAGGGACAACAACAATCCCATCACGGACAGAATAATTTTCTTCATCAAATTCTGTCCCTTCCGGAAATGCTGAAATTCTCACTCCCTCACCAATTCGAACATTTTTATCCAGGATAGCACCATCGATCCGGCAGTTTGGCCCTACCCCTATAGGCACACCCCCCGCAATTTCTCTGGCTGCAGGTGTATCGTAGTAATCTGCTCCCATCATAACCGTTTCCGAAATCTCAGAATTTTCTGATATTTGGCTTCTTAACCCAATCACAGAATTTGAAATGGAAGCCCCTTGGATGTATCCGCCATCAGCCAATAAGACATTAGTCAACTCGGCACTTTCAATCAAGGACCCTGGAAGAAACCTTGGACGCGTGTAAATGGGTTTTTTAGAATCAGTAAATTTAAAGGGCGCATCCGGACGCGTGAGGCTTAAATTTGTGGCATAAAAAGAGCGAATAGTTCCAATATCTTCCCAATACCCATCAAAGGGAAAAGCAAATACTTTTTTGGATTCTATGGCTTTAGGAATAATCTCACCACCAAAGTCTGTATCATCCGTATTTTTAAGAATATCAACTAAAAGGTTCGTATTGAAGAAATAAATTCCCATCGAACCTAAAAACGGTTTTTCAGGATCGCTGCTTGTTATAAATTCTTTCTGGATCTCAGGATCTTTTGGCTTTTCCACAAAAGATACAATTCTATGATTCTGATCAATTTTCATAAGGCCAAATCTAGGGGCATCTTCACTGCGAACAGGTTGAACGGCTACTGTAATATCAGCTTCATTTTCCCAATGGAATTTTGCCAATTCAGAATAATCCATTCGGTATAAATGATCACCCGCAAGAATCAGAGAACCCTCCAAGTTAGCGCTCTCAATTTCAAGCAGTTGTTTTCTCACAGCATCGGCAGTTCCCTGGTACCACTCAAACGATTGGTCCCGTTGTTCTGCCGCAAATATCTGTACCCAACCGCTGCTAAACAAATCAAAAATATAGGTTCTTGCGATATGACGGTGTAATGATACCGATTTGAATTGAGTGAGAACTGCAATCTTATTAATTCCAGAATGGATACAACTGCTTAAGGGAATATCAATCAATCGGTATTTTCCTGCGATTGGCACAGCCGGCTTGGCCCTCATTTTGGTAAGCGGGTACAGTCTCGTACCCCGGCCTCCGCCCATCACGATACCTAGTACATCCTTCATTGAGGTCATTTTTACTCCTATGGCAAATACCGCAAAAAAATATTATGGAATCTTCCTTACCCAATTATATAAGAAATCTATTATTTCAACTGATCATAACTAAATTTATTTATTTTTTGGATATAATAGGCATGGTTTTTTAAATGTATCTTGATTTGAAAGGAATAAAACAAACTAATGGCAAAAAGAAAAAAGGTTCGTGTTGCGATCATAGGAGTTGGGAACTGCGCGTCATCCCTCGTACAAGGTGTAGAATTTTATAAGGATGCGGATGATGATGCTGAGATACCTGGTCTGATGCATGCCACCATCGATCAATATCATGTTCGCGACATAGAATTCTCAGCTGCTTTTGATGTCGTTGATACAAAAGTTGGAAGAGACCTTAGCGAAGCAATTTGGGCTGACCCAAATAATACAATTAAATTTGCAGAAGTACCTCATCTCGGTGTGCCAGTTCATCGTGGTATGACTCACGACGGGATAGGCAAATACCTTAGCAAGGTGGTTAAAAAAGCCCCTGGACCGACGAGCAATATAGTTCAAATACTAAAAGATACCAAGACTGATGTTGTAGTAAGTTACCTGCCCGTTGGCTCAGAAATGGCGACAAAGTGGTATGTGGAGCAAATTTTAGAGGCTGGCTGCGCCTTTGTGAATTGTATTCCAGTATTTATTGCAAGTTCTGAGTATTGGGCAGAGCGATTTAGTGAACGCAAACTACCCATTATAGGAGATGACATAAAAAGCCAGGTCGGAGCCACCATCACTCATCGTGTGCTTACCAACCTTTTCAAGGATCGGGGGATTCATCTTGATCATACCTATCAACTTAATTTTGGTGGGAATATGGATTTTTACAATATGCTGGAAAGAGAACGTTTAGAATCAAAGAAAATATCAAAAACCAATGCAGTTACAAGCCAGCTTCCATATGATTTAGGCGAAAAGAATGTCCACGTTGGTCCTAGCGATTATGTTCCTTGGTTAACAGATCGTAAATGGTGTCACATCCGGATGGAAGGACGAGCCTTTGGCGACGTGCCATTAAACTTAGAACTTAAACTCGAAGTATGGGACTCGCCAAATTCAGCCGGCGTAGTCATTGATGCTGTCCGTTGTGCAAAAATTGGCTTAGATCGAGGTTTGGGCGGTCCTCTCACTGCTCCAGCTTCTTATTTTATGAAATCCCCGCCTGTTCAGTACACAGATGATGTGGCCAGAAAATTGACTGAGGATTTCATTACAGAAGATACACCAAGTAGTTAGTTCGGTTTCAACTGAGTGAATGTTTCATCCCTCAGTTGCTCTTTGTTGACTATGGATATTGAAATAACTAAATATTTGAGGGAAGATGACTGAATTTTGGTTTATTCGCCATGGAGAGAGCCAAAGCAATGTTGGTTTATCCGCCAAAGCTGATCATTCAACTCCACTAACAAAACGTGGCGAACTTCAATCACAATATATTGCTGAATATATAATTCACCCTCCAGATTTGTTTGTAATTTCTCCCTATCTCCGCGCAATCCAAACCGCAGAACCAACGTTATTAAAATTTCCTGAAATACCAAAACAAACATGGCCTATACAGGAATTTTCATATCTAAGCCATCAGCAATACCATAATACTGATAGCAAACAACGGGGCGTTCTATCACGATCATATTTCAAACAAGCTGATCCCAGCCTTATTTTGGGTGATGGTGGGGAGTCATTTAACCAATTCATACACAGAATTGAAAACTGTTTAATGAGGATTTCCAATCTCGAGAATGATCGAATTATCCTTTTTGGACATGGCTGGTTTATGCGCGCAATGTTATGGTATTTACTGAGGCACCAAACCAGTAAAACGGACCATATGGCTTTTTTACAACAGATTCAAACCATTCTCCCCTCTTTGCCATTTGTTTTAAAATTATTTTCACTTTCAGAAAAATTCCGAGCGAAAAAAATGTTTTCATTTCTCTTGTTTTCTGCCGGAGTACAAATTCCTAATGGGGGAATCCTTAAATTTAATTCAAAAAATGGGGGGAGCGCAGAACTCCTAGGTTTCGATCTATCGCACTTACCTAGTAATCTTATCGAAATTACCTGGAGAAATCGCTGATAAGTTCATGTTATAATAGTATGTTGCAAGGGGATGATCGGTTTCGACGGGAGAGGCTGATCGCGAATTGCGAGCCGAGAGGTGCCGACCTCGATAAATCAGCACACCAATTAAGTGCCAAAAGCACAAACTACTCTGCTCTTCCGCTGGCCGCATAGTCCAGTAGAAGCGTAGAAATGACCCCATAATGGGTCACGCCCCCTGGCTCCTAACTCTGGCTGGAGCAAGTAAGGGCGACACAAAGCCAGAGTGCAGCACAGGACACCGTTAATCGTGCTTAAGAGAGACTTTCGGGTCTCAACGGTTAGCATTCAGAATCCTTTCGTTCCATGTAGAACTGTTTGCGAATCCTAAACACGGAACTACGCTCGTAGATATTCGACGCTCTAATCTTTCGGACGCGGGTTCGATTCCCGCCATCTCCACTTTTTAAAGCGCAGAAATGCGCTTTTTTACTTCTATAAAAAAGTTCTTATAGCTTTCGACAGATTAAACCCTTTAAATACTCCCCCTCTGGAAAACTGCTCAAAACCGGGTGATCACTGGCTTGACTCATTCGCTCTATGATTTGGAGATTACCCCCTGCATCTAAGGCTGCTCCGGCAATAATTTTTTGGAACAAATCCTGATCTACCCCACCCGAACATGAAAAGGTGAATAAAATCCCACCTGAACGCAAAAGTTTCATGGCCATCAAATTGATA
>JARROY010000142.1:0-5877 GCA_037383445.1 Anaerolineales bacterium
GGTTCAGGAGTTGCTGGATGATGCCAAAAGACGCGGGATGAAGTTGGCGGTGGCTTCCAGTTCACCGGAGAATTGGGTGACAGGTCACCTGACTCGCTTGGGTTTGATCGATTATTTTGATGCGATCATAACCGCCGATGACGTAGAGGTAACCAAGCCCGATCCGGCTTTGTTCCTGCTGGCAGCCGAGAAGTTGGGGGTAAAAAGGGATGAAGTCATTGTGCTGGAAGATTCCGGCAATGGGGTAAAAGGCGCCAAACGAGCGGGAATGGTGGTGGTGGCTGTCCCGAACGAAGTCACCCGGCACATGGACTTAAGCGAGGCAGATCTGTACCTAGAGTCGCTGGAGGAAATTAGCCTGGACGCGTTGTTGGAGCGGTTTCAGTGAACCAGCAAATGCCTTCTTTCGCAATAAACCCCTGGTGGCGAATCTGGGTTCAGCCGCGCCAGACTATCCGCTATCTGATCGATACCGATCCCAAGATGCATTTCTGGGTGCTGGTGGTCTTCTACGGCACCATCCGGGCAGTTGCATTGGGGATGCAGGCCCAATTGGGGGACGTTTTTGCGCCTTCTCAGGTAGCCGCATTTATTCTGATCGCTGGCCCGCTTTCGGGTGTGATCGGCGTCTATTTCACCGCCGGCTTGCTGGAGTTGGTATCCCGGGTGTTTGGTGGGCACGCAGAAAGCCAGCATATCCGCACGGTTTTGGCCTGGGCTACCATTCCGATGACGGTGCTTGTGATCCTGGGGATGTCGCCGCTGTTGGCTATGTTCGGCTCAAGCGTATTTACCAGTACTGATCCTCATATGCAGCAAATTTTGTATGGCAGGGGGTTTGCCTCCGAGTTTTTAGGAAGGGGGTTGCTTACCTGGGAAGCCGGCATGGAAATTCTCGGCTCGCTGTATTACTTAGTTATTATCGTGGTTGGTTTGGCGGAGGTGCAGAATTTCAGCATCTGGAAAGCGGCCGGAACAGTTTTTGTGGTCATTGGGGGGCTGCTGCTATCACTGATGTGTCTGGCAACTTTGACCATGACTGGTTAGCACCTCGACGGTAATCTAGAGATAATATACCTCAAATTTAATCTTGAGCTCCGTAGTGAAAAACGATTAGAAAGACCCGCGGAATACATTAGTCTTCAGTTTAAGGATTCAGGAATCAGCTTATTCGGTATTGGTACGATGACTGCCGAGATAATCTGGTTCTGGGAGTTCTCTTTGCAGGGGACAGCGTAGTCCCCTGAACCCCTCGCCGGGACATAGATGTCCCGGACCCCGCAAAGATAATAATAGGACGGAAGTTTTTTTGTAAGAGGGCTTAATAGGAGGGCTGTTTGAAATCAAAGCAGGGGCATACCAATGTATGCCCCCGCTTATATCCTAGGACCGATATAAAGGGCTACAGCCCTAAGAATGTGGCAGACTATTGGACTGTTTTTACCTTGTCCAAAACCATTTGAGCATAATTCAGCACCAGGTCTTCGGAAACTTCTCCCTGCTGACCCTTGATCATCACCCAAACAGTTACATTTTTATAGCGCAGTGCAGTGTCGTAGCGTTCCACAATTGAACCGCTGCCTGGTTTGACCTCAGTGTACATAAAGGTGACGCAGTCAGTGCCCACGTTGCAGCTTTTATCCAGGAACTGGTCTGGAGCGCGTTCTTCCAGCTGGTACGCCCAGAACCAATCTTCGCTGAGCGAGTCGGCTGCACCGCTGGCGTCCTGGTAGATCTCTACCCGGCTGCGGATGTATTCTGGGGCAAAGTCGTCGGGGTTGACGCGTTCCATGGCCAAATCCCATCCATCCACACGGCCGGTGTTAAGGATAAATGGTTTTCCAAAAGCTGCCCCTAAATTGTTGGACAGCTGGGCATTCGACATATTGAGGTTTCCGCCCGGCACGATGTTATACGCCACGCTAAAATCTTGTGGGCGTAAGACAAGTTTGTTCATCCCAACCACGAATTGTGCTTGGGGAACTTCGCCCCCACCTAGCAGATTGCCGCCGATTAAGCTGGGACCAGACCCCAGTAAGAGGTATGCAGTGACTCCGACGATGGCGAGGACAATAACGACCAGCAGCACGATCAAAAGATTTTTGCTGCCGCTTTTGGGAACAGGTTGAACGTTTTGCGACATGATATTCCTCCAAGGTTAATGGGATCGTCTTCTAACTATAGTCTTAGTATATAAAACTCATCTAAATAGGAAAACGGGCCTTAAGTCCCAGTGGAGGACAAAAAAAGCACCCTGGAGAGAAGATCTGAGGGTGCCATTAGTACTATTAGGGTTAAATTTTCGTGGTGAGTCAGTTTTCGCCGTACAGTTTGCGGTGCACAATGCTTAATGCCCGCACCTGGTCGGCAGCATGGTACGAAGAACGCACCAGCGGACCGCTTTCCACCCATTGGAAGCCAATCTGGTAGCCGTATTCTTTGAGGTGTTCGAACTCATCCGGCGTGTAATAGCGGTGGATGGGGAGGTGCTTTTTGCTGGGTTGGAGGTACTGGCCGATCGTCAGGATATCTACACCCCAGGAGCGTTGATCCTGCATAACCTCTTTTACCTCGTCGATGGTCTCTCCCAAACCGACCATGATGCCGGATTTGGTGAGTACTTCGGGGTCGATCTTCTTGGCGTTGGTCAGGGTGGCGGCCGCCCATTGGTAGTTATCCTGCGGCTGAACCTGTTTAAACAGCCGCGGCACGGTCTCTACATTGTGGTTGAGGATCTCCGGCCGGGCTTCCATCACGATCTGCAGGGCTTCCACACTGCCTTTGAAATCGGGGATGAGCACTTCAATCGAACAACCGGGCTGGGCTTTGCGGATGGCTTTGATCACCATGGCAAAAATCGGTGCCCCACCGTCCTTACGGTCATCGCGGTTGACGCTGGTGATGACCGCATGCCTGAGATGCATATTCTTGACGGCCTGGGCGATCCGCAGGGGTTCTTTCCAGTCCAGGCTGCCAGGTTTACCATGCTTGATGTCGCAGAAGCCGCAGGTGCGGGTGCAAACATTTCCGAGCATTAAAAAGGTGGCGGTTCCCGATCCCCAGCATTCACCCATATTGGGGCACATGGCTTCCTCACACACGGTGTGCAGTTCCTTGCTGCGCATCAAGGTCTTGAGTTCTTCGTATTTTTCACCCATCGGGGCGCGCACCCGAATCCATTCCGGCCGGCGCAGGGGGGTGGTATTGATCTGTTCAGGGTTTACCCTGTCTCGGGTAGGCGGCTTTGCCATAAAAGTTCCTTTACTTCAGGCTGTGTAGCCCGCAGTTCGTTCGAACGAGGTGGTGCCTCGATTCGGTAAAAAAGGGAGCAGGCTCCCTGCTGTAATTGTACCCGAGTTATCGGCTTTGCTCAATTCGGTTTTGTGGGTTCTAAGAAATTTCTAACGGCAGTTATGTTGTTCAACAGCATTAATCTATTCTTAATATAATGTTATTGACAATACTATTTGTAAAACAGTATAATGTGTGCAACACGTTATGTGATAAAGATATGAGACTAACGGCATCCAGAAATGAAAAAAATCTCAGCAGAGACTGCCGGAAAGGAACAGGAATGACCAATCCACAAAAGTATCAGGAACTGCTCGATCCATATCTGCAGGAACTGAGGAGAGGTTTGATCGTGATGGCCGTTTTGAGCCAGCTGGACGAACCCCAATATGGGTACTCCCTGATCAAACTGCTAAGCGACAAAGGTTTCGATGTCGATCAGGGGACGCTCTATCCCCTTTTGCGCCGACTAGAGGAACGCAGTCTGCTGACAAGCGATTGGGTTGTGGATGAACCTCGGCCAAGGAAATATTATCAGATCAATGAAACCGGAGTGTCGGTCCTGAGCGATCTGAAAACCGAATGGAATGCTCTGGTGCACGTACTAGAAGGAGTTCTATCATGAGTAATGAAAATGGTTTCAACCAATTGTTCAATCAATATGCAGTTGAGGTTGGACGCTACCTGCCTCGCCGTAAGCGCAAAGATATCCAGATCGAGATCTTGTCTTTGCTGGAAGACTCGCTGGATGATAAAAGCGCCGCAACCGGCCGTCAGGCGGATGAGGAGATGGCGATCGACGTACTGAAAGAATTTGGTCCACCGATCACCTTTGCCGAGAATTACCACCAGGATAATACCCTGATTGGTCCGGCAGCCTTCCCGATCTTCAAACCGGTGCTCTACTTTACCATGGCGCTGTTTGTGCTGCAGTTTTTGGTTGGTGTGGCCCTTCCCGGCGGCGGACCCGGTGAAGACCTGCTGACGATTATCGATTCGTTCTTTGACAAGGGCTTTCAGGTTTTTGGAGTTGTGGTGTTCGCTTTTGCCCTGCTGGAACGCACCACTCCGGAAGAATGGCTGCGCTGGCCTTTCAAGGAAATGCAGCGCACCTGGGACCCGACTGGACTGAAACCCGACAAGCGCAAAAGTGCTGTCAAACCTGGTGAACTATGGTTGGAGGTAGTCTTTCTGGCAGGCTTGATTGTTTTGTTCTCGGTCTTCCCACAGTGGGTGGGATTTGGCAACAACCGCAACGGGGTGTGGAGCTTTGTGCCGGTGCTCTCAGAGGCATTCCTCGGCTACCTGCCCTGGTTGGTGGCTTATTTCCTGACCAAGCTGGTTTTTAATCTGGTACTTGCCCGACAGTCCTTTTGGGACGCGAGGATGCGCTGGATCGCGATTGGGATTAAGGTGTTCGGCTTGCTGCTGCTGTTTGCCTTCCTGGCCGGGCCGGCAGTATTTGGCCTCAATCCAGCCTACCTGGCGCAGCATACCCCCTTACCATCGGCAGTGACCTGGTTTGAATCGGCCATCCCCGATTGGAATACTGGTTTCAGCATCTACGTTACGATTTCAATAATCATCCAGTTTATCCACCTGGCGCGGATGCTGTTCAAAGCGATCACGGGAAACCAACAGCTCAAGCTGGATCTTAACTAACTTTCACCCCTCTCTACCAACAAGAAATATCCGGTCGGTAACACGACCGGATGTTGTATATTTCAAAGTGGATCGAGTTGTGGAAAAAGCGACTTGGACAATTCTGTTTTGTGTCACACCTGTTGATATAATCAAGTATCGTGAATGGTTGGTATTCCCCGCTCACGGCAAACCTAAGACAACATAAGTAATCAAAATGACCATAGACCCAAAGACCCTTGTACTCAAGGCCATGAAACATCCTGATGAGATCAAACCGGTGGAAGAACTACAGAGACTGGTTTGGTCGGGAAGCGATACTGAGATTGTCCCCCTGCATATCCTGCTCACCGTTGCTCAGAACGGCGGCTTATTAATCGGTGCCTACCATGATGAGCAACTGGTAGGGTTTGTGTTTGGCTTTTTGGGTCTTTACAACGAAGGGGAACAAGGCCAGATCAAGCATTGTTCGCATATGCTGGGCGTACACCCCGACTACCGGGATGCAGGGGTGGGGGCCAGGCTCAAACGCGCTCAATGGCAGCTTGTCCGGCACCAGGGAATTGAATTGATCACCTGGACGTATGACCCGCTGGAAAGCCGCAACGCATACCTGAATATCGCCAAGCTGGGAGCGATTTGCAGCACGTATAAGCGCGATGTGTACGGGAAATTAGAAGATGATCTTAATGCTGGGATTCCCACAGACCGCTTTCAGGTGGATTGGTGGGTCAACTCACGGCGGGTGCTGCAACGCCTGAAGCGTGATCCCGGGGACCGCCTGACTCTGGCGCATTACCTGGCAGCGGATGTCACGATTATCAATCAGCTCAAACTGAACGAGGCCGGTTTTCCCGCACCCTACCAGGATCGGATGGACACCATCGAAGACCCGGAAACCCGCCCGAATTTGACCTTATTTGAAATCCCAGGAAATTTTCAAGA
>JARROY010000143.1:0-6733 GCA_037383445.1 Anaerolineales bacterium
TAAATGCAAAAAAGCGGGCAAACATCGGCTCGATGGAGGGGACAACATGCTTGTGACCGTGCTCCTCAACCGTGGCACCGTGGGGCGGCAGACCTTTCTGGTCATGGTCGCCTTTGGGCTGGCCCCAGTTGTGGTAGCCCACACTGTAAATGAAGATCATCAACACAGTGATGGCAACAAAAAAGAGCGTGATGGTCGAAAGCGGGTCGATGAGCACGCCGATCTTGAACGCGCCGCCGTTGACCGGCAGCCAGTCTAATTGTGAGTTAAAGGGATGTTCGCCAAGATGTTCTGCTCCCAATGCCCGGACGAAAACGAACATGCTGCCCAGGAAAGAGAGCGCCGCCGCACCTACACCGATCATCCAGCTGGCGCGATTGCTCTTGTTGGCGAACAAGAGGATCGCAAAAAATGCCAGCAGGGGCGGTAGGGGAAGCAGCCAGATAATAAGTTCAGTTAGTTCCATAGTAGCAACCCTGTATTCCTAAAATTTACCATTTGAGCATATCCAGCTCATCGGCAGAAGACTTGTTGCGCCGGCGCCAGACCGAGATAACCAAGGCCAGACCAACCGCTACCTCAGCAGCTGCAACAACAAACACCATCGCAGTAAAGACCTGCCCGACAACCTCCTCCGGGGCCAGGTAGCGCCAGAATGCCAGCAGGTTGATATTGACCGCGTTCAGCATCAGTTCAATACCCAGCAAGATGGCAATTACATTCTTGCGGGCCAATACGCCAAATAGACCAATCCCGAACAGCAAAGCCGCTAAGATCAGATACCAGGAAAGTGGGATCATAAGCTTAATCCTCCTCCTCTTGTTTTATCGGGAAAGCGATCTTGATGGCAGCGATCAGGGCCGCAAGCAGGAGGATCGAGGCGACGATGCTGGGGATCAGGTATCCCTGTCCGCTGAAGAACTGCGAACCGAGATCTGCGATAACATTCTGACTATCGACAGATTGTTGAATTTCAGCTCCGAACTGCGGCCAGAACGTCAGCGACCACACCAGGGTCACCACGACCAGTAAACCAAGCAAGCCCGCCCAAATTACATTTTTGTTGAAGGGTTCATGCTCCTCACCGGTGACATCCCTGGTCACCATGATCGCCATGATGATCATAATGGCAATTGCGCCGATATACACCACAACCTGGATAACTGCCCAATAAAAGGCTTCTAATAAAACAAAAATCATCGCCACACCAAACAGGGTGAGGATGAGATACAACGCGGCATGGATCAGGTTGCTGCGGGTGACGACCATAACAGCCGAGAACAGCACCAGCGCAGCACCTATCAGGAAAACTACTTGTATCGGTTCCATGGATACCTCCTCAATTAGGCTGCGGTTTCTTCTTCGGCAGCTGGGGCTTTAGGCATGACTGCCACCGGCCGGCCTTCGAAGGTAACCCGTTCTCGTTTGTTCTGTCTGCGGTCTGCCCGAGCAGCCATGCCAAAGGCAATCGCAGCAAGGACAAGGTTGAAGGCCAGTTGAGCGGCTACCCGCACCCAGTTATCGGTCAGGCGGGTGGCATAGTCGATCAGCGGCATACCCATCAGCAGGATCAGCGACAGCGGCACCATAAACTTCCAGTTCAGGTTCATCAACTGGTCGATACGCACGCGCGGGAAGGTCAGGCGGGACCAGATGATCACCAGATAGAAGATGCTGGTTTTGATCAGGAAGTAAACCAGCCCCAGTAACATGTACTGGTCTGCCCAGGGTCCGTGCCAACCGCCAAAGAACAAGATCGACATCAGCGCCGCAAAAGTGAATGAATGCAGGAACTCGGCAGCCTGGAAAAGGCCAAACTTGATGCCGGAATATTCAACATGGTAGCCGGCGACGATCTCGGATTCGGCTTCGAGCAGGTCGAAAGGAGCCCGCCCGACTTCAGCCAGGGCGCTGACAAAATAAATAATTGCTGCCAGCGGAGCCATTACAATGAACCACACACCGCCTTGTCCCTGGGCCTCCACAATCGAGTTCACGCCCATGCTGCGGGCCAGGAACACCGGCACCAATAATGAAAGGAACAAAGGCACTTCATACGAGATCAGCTGGGCGACGCCGCGGAAAGCTCCAATCAGCGAATACTTGTTATTAGAAGACCAGCCAGCCATCATCACAGAGATGACACCAAAAGACCCCACTGCGGCGATATACATCACACCAACACTGAGGTCTGCACCAATCCAGGTCTCGGTGAATGGGATCACCGCCCAGGCCATCAATACCGAAAATACGGCGAGGATCGGCGCCAGCTCATAGCTGACAGCATCAGCCCCCTCTGGTCTGGTGTCCTCCTTGGTCAGCATTTTGAGCGCATCGGCGATCGGCTGGATAAGGCCAAATGGACCTACCCGGTTTGGACCAATCCGGTCCTGGAAGCGGGCGGCCCCTTTGCGCTCTACCCAAGTGAGCAGAATAAAAACCAGCATAATGACCGCAGCGACAAGAAATGCCCCAATAAACTTGAGAATGACCTCCGTAAGAAGATCGGAAGCCCCCCAGCCGAGGAGCAAGTTTCTCAGCCACTCGGCAACGATTTGGACAGGGTCAAATCCCATAATACACTCCTCATTTCCTCACAGCGCATTGCAAAAATGACAACTGCGAAAATTCAGGCACAACAAATAAAAAGCTGATGAGCTTACTCGTCAGCTTATAAATTCTTTCATCTATTATCTAATTCCACTTAAGGGCGCCTTTTCGCCAGGCATACAGGAGCCCATCCCCAAGCAGGAAGATAAACAACACGCCTGCAATTACCCCAAGCAAATCTAAGCGGTCAAAAGCAACCGCCCATGGGTATAAGAAAATGATCTCTACATCAAAGATCAAGAATACCAAGGCATAGACATAGTACTGCACTTTGAACTGCACCCAGGTATCCCCAACAGTTTCCATACCACATTCGTAGGTTTCCAATTTTTCTGAATTAGGTTTGCGGGGGGCAATCAGTCGAGCAGCGATGACAGCCAATGCGGGAATACCGGCAGCTGCGATCACTAACAAGCCAACGAATAACCAGTTATCTAGTAGCATCAATGCTCCTCTTTCCTTTACGTAGAAATTTTCCGTAAACGGAAGCGGCGATTTCAGGAGAAAACCCAGAAAGCCTTCACCCTATGGTCACCAAGCCAAGCCATTATACCAAAACAACGTTCTAACGCCTATCTTTTTGTGCAGTATTTTACAATCGAATATTATACCTGATTCAATCAAACTTACCATGTCATTTTTAAAATCGCTGCCAACTGGCACGGTTAGACAACCATTTTGGGGAGCCTTTACTATCCCAGAACCATTAATCTTTAGGGTAAAATGAGGATATAGTTATCCTTCGCCTAGCGCCCACCGCTAAAATCAAGACCACAGCCATTTGTCTGCGTGCAATCAGCGAGAGGAAATTGAGTTTAAATGAACGAACCAAACCTAACTGAAAGTTCTGCACTTGCGGATCAGATAGACCAGCTAAGCCAAACGGCGACCCAAATTAGCCAAAGTTTGCGCTCCGGCCAGCCAATCCTGCCATCAGAACTATCCAACCAACTCACAGATCTGGCAGATCAATTAAGAGAAGCCAGCCAAAAGGTGACCCAGGAAACCGCGGGGAAGAACAATCTGATCGCCTTGACCAAGATCAGCCAGGTGATCAATTCATCCCTCGATCCGGATGAAGTGCTGCGGATCGTGATGGATACCATCGTGCGGCTGACCAAGGCAGAGCGCGGCTTCCTGATGCTGCGTGATGAGGATGGGGAGTTGGTGACCAAGCTGGCCCGCAACTGGGAGCAGGAAAGCCTTGACCCATCCGAATTTGAGATCAGCCGGACGGTCGTCAACCGGGTTGCTTCCGAAGGACAGCCCGTGCTGACCACTAACGCTCAAGAAGACCCGCGTTTCGGCGGACAGGAAAGCTTCATTGCTTATAACCTGCGCTCAATCTTATGTGTTCCGCTGGTGGTCAAAGATGAGCTGATCGGGGTCATCTATGCAGACAACCGGGTGCGAACCGGGCTGTTTACCGAAACAGAGCGCGACCTGCTGAACGCTTTTGCCAACCAGGCGGCGGTGGCAATTGAAAATGCGCGTTTATTTGAATCCGTACGCCGCACCCTGGCCGAGGTGACCGAACTGAAAAACTTGATGGACAATGTGTTTTCGTCGATTGCCAGCGGAGTGATTACCGCCGATGTTGAAGACAAGATCACCCTGATCAATAATGCGGCTGCCTCGATTTTGGGAAAATCCAACCGCGACCTGATCGGTCAAGGGATAGATGAAATGCTGGCACCCTTTGCCGAGAGCATCTTCTCTCAGCTCGACAATGTTCGCCATACCGACCAATCGGTGGTCGGGTTAGAGGCTGCTGGCGATCTGCCCCAGCGCGGCACGGTGGACCTGCGTTTTAACCTCTCTCCTTTAAAAGATGCCGACCAGAATTCTCATGGAGTGGCGATTGTGCTGGACGACCTGACCGAGCATAAACGTCTTCAAGCTCAGCGCAGGTTGTTCCAAAAAATGGTCTCACCTAAAGTAATTGAGCAGCTCGACCCAGACCAGATCGCCCTGGGCGGCAACCGCTCCCAGATTACCACCCTGTTTGCAGATATCCGCGGCTTTACCACCTACAGCGAAACGATGCCCCCAGAAGAACTCGTTTCGGTGCTGAACCAGTACCTGAAAATGTCTGCGGACGCAATCCTGGAGCAGGAAGGCACGATCGATAAATTCATGGGAGACGCGGTGATGGCCTGGTTCAACGCGCCGATTCCCCAACCCGATCACACCCTGCGGGCGGTAAAAGCCGCTTTAGGGATCCGGGACGGGATTGAAGCGCTGCACGAGAAACTGGCTCAAGATGCCCACCTTTCGTTTGGCGCCGGAATTCACTTTGGTGAGGCGGTGCTGGGCATAATCGGGACTGAACAGCGCATCGACTACACCGCCATCGGCGACAGCATCAATACAGCCAAGCGCATCCAGGAAAACTCTGAGGCGGGACAGATTTTGATCAGCGAGGCGGCCTACAAGCAGGTCAAGGGCAATGTTGAGGTAACTGAAGTAGAACCCATCCACGCCAAAGGCAAACGCAAACCGCTTAAGGTCTATGAGGTGCTTGGGCTGAAGGAAAAACGGCGCGGGCTGTTCCGGTAGGTAGTGCCCCTGACGATATCAATAAAAATGCCTGATTACAATCAGGCAATTTTTAGTCCAACTGTCAACCAGCCAATTTGGCGGTAAAACTCAAATGGGAAACAGCTAACTTCCCCGCTTCATTGCCTCGCGTGCCAGCTGATCGACCTGGTTATTATAGCGACTGCTAGCGTGGGCCTTGACCCAGCGCCATTCAACCTCGTGCTGAGAGAGGATTTTGTCAAGTACTTTCCAGAGATCGACATTGGCCAGTTTGCCACCTTTCCGCCTCCAGTTGCGCGCTCGCCAATTCGGCATCCATTCCGTAATCCCTTTTTTGAGATATTCTGAATCGGTGACCATGGTGACGCGGGAGCGTTCCGGCAAAGCGCGCAGACCCTCCACCGCGGCAGTCAGCTCCATGCGGTTGTTGGTGGTTTCCGCTTCCGCCCCACTCAGCGGGACTTGACGGTCTTGGAACAGCAGCAAAGCCGCCCACCCACCAGCGCCCGGATTTGGTTCACAAGAGCCGTCGGTATAAATGGTCACTTCTGGCGGTTTTCCCATACAGGTAGTATATCAAGAGAAAGCGAATTAATAGGAGAACTAGAACCTTATCCGCTCTACTGGTGCAGCTCTGCTACCAGGTCGTTCAACGCGTTCATCCATCACTTCAGTCAGAGCGTCCTGCACCACCCCGCGCACCACCCACCAGGAAGCAAAGCGCGGCTCAGTCACGGCCTGGTCGAGCAGGTTCAAGGCATCCAGCCAGGGCCGCGGTAAATCTTGTTCTTCCTGCAGCATGGCACTCGCTTCACGACTGAGCGGCAGAGTTAAGTTTGTCTCTGCCAGATGGAGCTGATTCTGGGTGCTGGTCATGGCGCGGATGAAGAGCCAGGCAGCGATCTGCTCTTCAATTGAGGAGTCAAGGATCACGTAGGATGTGCCGTAAAAACTCACCCGGCTTTCGGCAAGATCGTTGGGGTAGGCAATAGCCGTCCACTGGTCGGCACTCTCAGACAGGTCAAATGCCTGCTGCACGTAGCCGATCTCGCGGGTGCTGACCGGGTAGAACAAGCCCAGCCGGTCTACAAATGCCTGATCCGGGTAAGCATCTGTTGGCTGCCAGGCACACCCTGCACCGCGGAGCTCCGAAAGGAACGTATACGAGGCCACCACTGCTTCCGAATCGAAAGTGTAGCGGCTGCCCGATTCCAACCCGCCAGTAAAAGCAAGCAGCCAGGCCGCTGCACTCCCCGGTGAGGTATCGATCATCCAGCCGCCGGTGCGGTCTCCGTTGTCATCGTGGGCAGTACAGGCCTGCTGAGTGAATCCAGCCGCGCTGGTGGGTGGGTTATTGAAACCCAATTCCTGTGCCCAAGTCTGGTTGTAGAGCAAGACCCGCGCCGAGATCAGCCCAGGAAAACCGCGCCTTTCCGAACCATCGCGGTCGCGGGCCAGCATCGGTGGGTAGAATTGAGCCAAGTCTTCCTCGGTCAGGCCATAGCCCGGGTTTTGGAGATAGGGGGCAAGATCTACCAGGACATCATTTTCGAGCCAGGAATTATATTCATACGGGTGTGCC
>JARROY010000144.1:0-13938 GCA_037383445.1 Anaerolineales bacterium
CGCCTGAACAAGGACAGCAAGACGTGTTTGATACCGGAAGCGCCTACTGGTGGGATGGGGGTCAGAAAGTTTCCTTTGGAGAGACTTTTACCCCGCGCAGGTTAGATAACCAACTGGATAAACTGAGCCGCAAGCAGAGCGGCAGACGTTCGCGCACGCGTACGGAACGCAAGCGCGGCCGGTATATCCAAGCGCGGCCGGCCTTAGGTCGCAGCGATGATATTGCCTTCGATGCCACTTTGCGGGCTGCCGCGCCGTTTCAGATCCGCCGGGCACCGGAGCGCGCCAAACGCGGCCTGGCCTTTTCAATTAAAAAGCAAGACCTGCAGCGCAAAGTGCGCGTCCGGCTGACAGCCAACTTAGTGCTTTTTGTTGTGGATGCGTCCTGGTCGATGGCGGTCGCAGAACGGATGGCTGCGACAAAAGGGGCCATCCTTTCGCTGCTGACAGATGCCTACCAGCGCCGGGACAGAGTCGGGCTGGTTGTGTTCCAAAAAGACCGGGCTAACCTCGTGCTTCCCCCCACCAATTCCATCCAACTGGCGCAGCGTGCCCTTAAAGATATCCCCGTTGGGGGAAAGACACCATTATCCGCCGGGTTATACCTGGCTTATGAAGTGATTAAACGCGAACAAATCTCCCATCCTGATGTGCTGCCGCTGCTGATCATCCTAACCGATGGGGCAGGAAATGTTTCCATGACAGGCAAGATACCCCCACAAGAAGAGGCGCACAAACTGGCAGAGAAAATCGCCCAGGAGGACATTCGATCGGTGGTGATCAATATGGAACACCAGGCATTCGACCAGGGATTGGCTCAAGGGCTGGCGGATCACTTAAAATCGCCCTGCTACAGCCTGAGCGAACTCAAAGCTGAGAACCTTTACCAAGCTGTCCGGGCAGAAATGGTCACTTAATGGATTACGAAGAATACCGCAGTAAATATTATTCCGATCCAACCCCAGAACCACGTTTTCGAGTGAGAGGTATTCAAGGAGCCACCCTGTATTACCAGGAGTATGCATCCGCATTGGATTTTTTCAGGCAGGTGTTTGGACCGCCTGCATATATCGAGGGACAGTACACTCATGGCTGGAAGATCGGTGACAGCTGGCTGACCGTTTTCCCTGCGCAAGAGGGCAATCCAAAAAACCTGGAAATCCCGATTTACCTGCAAACTGCCCAGGAAGTAGATCGCCTTTACGATGCATTTATCGAGGCTGGGGCGCAAGGAGATCGGCCAAAAGACACCATCATGTACCTGCCGGTGAGGATGGCAATTGTCACAGATCCTTTTGGAGTGGTTTTTAACTTAGTATTTGAATACAGTGAATTCTAAAGCCGGTCAGTAAAATTGGGGGCAATGACCACTCTCCACTTGGTTCAGCCGCGGCTTTCAGCTACGGACATCCCCAACCAAAGTATACGCAACGTGCCTGTGGCCAGGAATTTGGCTGGTTAACCAGCATCCAGTAAAATGGAGAAACGACGTCCTGCAGACCTACAAATGGTTCATGCAGTTCAGTCTGGTTGAGAGGAATATCCACCGGAACAGTCAGGCTGATTGGAACCTGTGTATCCACCGGGACCATTAAATCCAACTCAACAGGCAGTTTTGTCCCTTTTGGCAAAATGATGTCGGTTGGGGCTTGAAAGATATTCAGCCCGCCAGTCCTCATACTGACATTGGCATTCTCAATCGGGGTGTCTTTGGTTAGCTCAACCATCGTTTTTTGCTTGAGAGGGAGATCAAACTGTACAGATATCGTATCCTCGACCTGAACGGAGGTCGTGATCTTGGCCTGGTCCATCAGCAAAAAATTATAGTATAATCCGCCGACCACATCATTTGTGAGCATGCGCTTGATGGTGAATAGCTGATTGCCCAATACGATTACTGTAACCAGCAAGATGATGTTCATTACAACTGAGAGGACAGATCCAATACTCCAGAAAGCCGGCAAAAAATTACCCTGCCATAAAACCTTGCGCATTTTTGGTGAAAGATTGAATTTCTTTTCGCCTGACTGGCTTTCGTTTGAGTCATATTCTGGATTAGGGTTACCAAAAGCATCCATTGAGAGCCTTCTTTCTTCTCATAAACGATAATTTTGCTGTTTTTTGAATATAGCATAGACAAAAGATTTTGGATACTCAGTGCGTCATAATATTTGGAAAATATGGAATTAAGGCTATAATCTATTTGCAACAAGCTTGGAGCATTGAACTGGAGGAAGAACCTATATGCAAAACACTAATCTACACCCTGTAGCCGTGATCGGCGCTGGCCCAGCCGGGATTTTTGCGGCGCGCCAATTGGCCGAAGCCGGAATGCCAGTAGCATTAATCAACCGAGATGTAAAACCCGGCGGGTTGGCGGAATACGGTATCTACTACAACAAATACAAAATGAAACTGGGATTGAGAAGGCAATTCCATAAGATTATGGAAATACCAGGAATCCATTACTTCGGCAACTTAAAAGTGAGCCAAAATGGCCCGGTTACCCTGCAAACCCTGAAAGATTTAGGGTTCCAAGGGTTGATGGTGACAGTTGGTGCACAAGGGACAAAATGGCTCGGGATGCCCGGAGAAAATTTTAAAGGCGTCTTTCATGCCAAAGACCTGGTGTACCATTACAACCAATTACCGCCCTTCAGCGACATTCCCTTTGAGATCGGTGAAAAAGTGGTTCTCGTCGGCGCCGGAAATGTGATGGTCGATATCGCCAGGTACTGTGTGCACGACCTGAAAGTAAAGCAAGTAACCGCAGTTGTGCGGCGCGGACCAGCTGATGTGAAGTTTGATAAGAAAGAAATGGAGAGCATCGCCCGTAATCTGGATTTGGAAGCACTAGATGCCGAAATCTCCCGCACAGGGCCAATTTTGGAGGCTGTGGGGCAAGACCCAATGGCCGCCAAGGCGTTTATTCTATCGGCTTTACTGCAAGCAAAAGAGAAAGACTCAGATACCGTCTTCAATTTCCGGTTCCTGGCCACTCCCAAAGCTATCGTGGGAGATGATCAAGGCAACGTTAGCGGATTGGAAGTTGAACACACCACGCTTAAATTGCGGGACAGCGGTTCGACCAGTGCTGTTGGTCTGGGAACGACTGAAATTCTGGAAGCCGATACGGTCATCTTCTGCATCGGTGACCGAGTCTCCCAAAGCTTTGGACTGCCGCTGGATAGATGGCAAGAATACGCCAAGCACCCCAACCCGCGCTTCCCAGTTGATGGGATTTCATACGAATCTTATGATGAGACAAAACAGCAGGCTGTGGAAGGGGTCTTTCTAGCCGGGTGGGCGCGCGAGGCCAGCAGCGGGTTGGTCGGCACTGCTCGAAAAGACGGTGAGAAGGGCGCCCAGGCGATGCTGCAGTACCTGGAAACTCTGCCTCCGGAAGACAACCCTTACGATGCTATCGAAGCCTTGGAGTCTTATGTAATGAACCTGTCTGGACCGGTGGTGCGAAAATCAGATTACATGCGGTTGGCCGAGATTGAAAAACAAAAGGCCGAAGAACTTGGACTAGAAATGTACAAGTTCACCACCAATGAAGATATGTTCGAGGCAATGGGGCTGACTGTAGCCGGGTAAAGATATCCCAGCATTGCTGAAGCACATGTCTTAAACAGGTAAGAAATCCTGAATCTAAATACTCATTAAGAGCGGAAGCCCATCCGGAAGGATGTGCCCGCTCTTTTTTCTGTACACTTAATTTATTGGATTTAGGAGAACTGTTCATGGCAATTGAGATCGTCACCATCAGCGGAAGCGTACGCCAAAACAACAACACCAATAAAGCCTTGGCGGTGGTGATAGATGAATTAAAAAACCATAAAGACGTGACAGTGCGCGAGATCGACCTGAGTGCGATCGAATTCCCTTTGCCCGGTAAGCCGCTGCAAGACCCACAGGTGAAAGAATTTCAACAAATTGTGCGCAGAGCTACCGGTGTAGTGATTGCTACCCCGGAGTATCACGGCAGTTTCAGCAGCCTGATCAAGTTGGCAATTGAAAACCTAGGGCATCCCAGCGCTTTGAAAAATAAACCGGTATCCCTACTCGGAGTTGCAGCGGGGCGGATTGGGGCAGTTAAATCACTCGAGCATCTGCGCAGCGTTGTTTCACATGTTGGAGCGATCACCCTGCCCAAGATGGTCTCAATCGACCGGGTGCGGGAAAAATTTGACGTGGAAGGCACAATCTAGGACGAAGAAACGGAAATCCAACTGCGCGGTCTCGCCAGCAACTTATTAGAATACATCCGGGAAGCGGTCTGCCCAAAGTTTGTGCTGGAAGACATCCTGCAGGCATAAGCTTAAGGGCTGATGTGAATTCCGAAAGACCAGCGGTGCTGGTCTTTTTTGTTTTCAATTTGGGTTTTGGAGGGATATCAAATCCAGAACCTGCCTAAATACTAATAAAAGATTTACACATAATTTTGGATTTTAAGGTACAATACAACGCTTGATTAACATAAGTTCTAATACAAGAAGTATCTTTTCTGATTTGGGACCCATGCTTAGACTAGCAAAAAAATATACGAAAGGAGTTCCAAATCATGACTGAAAAAGTACAAGGCACCGTTAAGTGGTTTGACAGCGTCAAAGGTTTCGGTTTCATCGAACGTGAAGAGGGTAAGGATGTATTCGTACACCATACCGCAATTCAGGGCGAAGGATACAAAAACCTTCAGGAAGGACAGCGCGTTGAATTTATTGTGACCCAAGGCCAGAAAGGCCCGCAGGCGCAAGAAGTCGTCGCTCTCTAGTCTGACCCGACCCTTAAAAAAACAGGACAGCAAAAATTTGCTGTCCTATTTTTTTACATTTCTCCACTATTCAAAAAAACGTTTAGTTAATCTGAGTCAATTACGATTGAAATCTGACTTTCTTGTTCCCAAAACATCTGCCAAGGCCGATACTACCGCAAACACCCACCCACTCCAGGCCAATCTCAACCCGATGTCAGCCGGGATCGAGCGCCAATGACGCGGCCACAGCGAGCCAAGTGTATAGCTGCCCCCTAAACAGATCATCAGCAACCCCCCACTGAACACCAGCACCTGAACAAATCCCACTGCCTGGCTGTTGTCCAAACCATACCAGCCTGGGACGGCCCCCAAGGTAAACACAAACATCCCTAAAACTGTCAAAGTCAGGCCAAGGCGTCTGATGAAAGTGTTATTGATTCGGCGTGGGGGTTTTGGAAATTCTGCTTGGGTCATGCATCCTCCGGCAGGGAAGATTGTAACACGTCCAGCCAATTCCCGCCAAAGATGTCCACAAGGTCAGCTTCGGTGTAGCCCCTGGCTTCCAGCAGCGGGGCTAATTGCTGTAAATCGGCAATCGAGTCGATTTCCTCCGGGACCGACTGCCACCCAAAGCCACCGTCAAAATCCGAGCCGATTCCAACATGTTTGGCATCGCCTGCTACTTGGCAAACATAATCAATATGGTCGGCAACCCGCTGGATAGATACCAGCTCGCGGCGCATGCCTTTGGCCCAATTGCTGTCCAGAAAGAGATTGTAAGGAACAATTCCTACCACCCCATTCCGCGCCAGGATGCCCTCAAGGATATGGTCTGGTAAAAAACGGTTGCTATCTTTGCCAGGGAGCATGGCCAACGGGTTGGCATGGGTTGCCACCACAGGTCCGGGATAGACGTCCAGGGCTTGCAGCACAGCTAGTTCATCCATATGGCTGAGGTCGAGGATAAATCCAATATCGGCCATCGCGTCCAAGAGCTGAAAGCCTTCTTTCGTTAATTTGCCTGGCTCGCCAGTACCACCGCAAAAACGAGTTCCAATCCAGGCAGGCCCGATCAGCCGCACCCCGCTGTTCCACCAATCCAGCAGTTCTTCCACGTTTTGAACGCCCTCTGCGCCTTCCATCAGGATCACTAAACCTACCGGGGGGCGGTTTTCTGGTGACTGGTTCTCGATTTCATCCAAACTTTCGGATTCCGGGGGTGTTTCGGGTGGGGTAAAATCTGGCGCCTGCTGCCATTCTTGCAGGTGGCTTTCCAATTCTTTTTTCGTGCCGATCAGGCGGAAATAGTGGGGGTGTTCATCCACCAGTTTGTGGTAGGCATCTACCTGACGTTGGTAAAGGTGATGGGCCTGAGGAGCATCCTGATAGCACAGGATGTCCCAATCCCCTTCTTTTTTACGGAGGGGGGCGCTGAACAATGTGGCAAAGACCACACCGACCTTTCCCTGCTGGTATGCATCCCAGCCAAGCAGAGTGCTGCCGTTATGCCGGGGAATTTCAGTCGAGGCTTCCCGACTGCGAATGGATTGAACTTTCTGGGTGTAGTCGCGCCCAAAGGTGAGCATATTCCAAGCTAGGTCTTCATGGGAATCAACGATGAAATATGTTCGTTCACCCATCGAGCTAAAATTTCTCACAAAGCTGCTGCCAGAATTCGTCTCTTTCGCCAGGGATAAATGGCAGGTAGAGATTAATTCGCTCGACGATACCAGTGTAACGTTTCTTAAGCACATCCGCCAAATCCGCTGGTTCAGCAATCGCGGCAAAGGCCTCGACCATCTCGTCTGTCACCAGGGAGGACATTTGTGCCCATTTCTGCGCTCTTGCCATTTGAGAGAGCTCTTCACCAACATCCTCCCACCCATGGTGAGCCAGGACACTGCGGTAAGAGGGGGTTGATGCATAGAAGGAAATCTGCTGGCGCACCATCTGGCGTTCGAACTCGTTGGTCACGACAAAGGCATGGGCCACGACCTGAACATCTTGCCGGGTACGGCCAGCACCTTCAGCGCCGGCGGTAATTTGATATCCGGGTAGGGTTGGGCAGCAGGGGTGAAGAACGGGGAGGAAAGGTTGATCTGATAATATTCCCCGGAGAAAGACAGACGTTCATCATTCTGCCAGTTGCGCCAAAAGGCGCGCATCACGGCAATTTGCTCGCGCAATTGGCCGGTCACCGAATCCGGCCAGGGCATACCAAAACGGCGGTTAATGTGCGCTTTGACTTGAGTTCCGAGGCCGAGGATAAACCTGCCGCCGGACTGCTCCGCCAGGTCCCAAGAAGTTTGCGCCATGACCGCCGGGCTTCGGGCAAAGCTGACCGCAATTGCGGTGCCAATTTTTATTCTTTGCGTATGTTCAGCAGCCAGCACACAGGGTAGAAATGGATTGTGCTGGGTTTCAGCCGTCCACAGGCAGGAAAATCCGAGTTTTTCGGCGGCCTGTGCCAGTTCTGGTACCTGGTTCAGCTTCGTAAAGGGGGCGATCTGTGCGTCGAGATACATCAGCTTAGCAGGTAGGCTAACAGCCAGTTCGTGGTAGCGACGAGCGCATCCAGATGGGTGCGTTCATAGTTATGGGATGCGTCCACCCCAGGGCCGATCAGCGAGACGGCCACATCACCACCCGCCCGCCAATAGGCTTCCCCATCGGAACCATAATAAGGGTAGATATCGATCTTATGCGGGATTTGATGGGCTTCTGCCAGCTGGCGCATCCGCTGGTTGAGACTGAAGTGGTAAGGCCCGCCGGAGTCTTTGACACATAATGTGGCATGGAACTCGTCCGAGGACTGGCCTTCTCCGAGGGCTGCCATATCGACCGTGACCAGTTCGGCCATCTCTGGCGGGAACCCATTCGCAGCCCCATGGCCAACCTCCTCGTAGTTAGAAAAGAGCAGGGTCACGTCCTGGGCAGGTTTCAGACCGGCGTCGTGGAAGGCTTTGACCGCTGCCACAATCGCGGCAACACAGGCTTTATCATCCAGGTGGCGGGAGCGGATAAAACCTTGATTAACTTCCACGCGTGGGTCGAAAGCCGCAAAGTCGCCGACTTCAATCCCCAATTGGCGTGTTTCTTCAGCGGAGGATGTACGGGCATCCAACCGAACCTCCATCACATCTGCGTTGCGCTCGGTCGTGCGGACATCACTACTGTGGACATGCCCAGAAGATTTGACCAGCAGCAGCGAACCGCGGATCTTCTTTTCATCTTTGGTGAAGACCGTAACCCCCTCGCCTTCAACCGTATTCCAGGCAAACCCTCCAATATTGGTCAGTTTGAGCCGGCCGTTGCTTTTGATCTCCTTGACCATCGCACCAAGAGTATCCACATGAGCGGTCAAGCCGCGCGGGGTATGACTTTTCTCACCCGGCCAATGGGCGACCAGTGCGCCTTTTCGGGTGGCTTCCAGTTCCAACTGGTCGAACTGCTTGAGCGTTTTGCTCACTAGAGTGATGGCGTGATGGGTAAACCCGGTTGGGCTGGGAGTGTTTAAAAGTTCAACTAGAAATTCGAGCATATACTCTCGATCGATTTGGGGTAATCCGGGCATTTGAGCCTTCCTCTAGAAAATGTTTGCACTTCGGGTGATCGAAAAAAAGTTTCGAACAAATTATACCGCGATCGCGACACTTAGCATCCTTTAACAATCTCGGACTGCGGCTAATGTACAATGATAAAAAATCTGGAGACCGAATGTTTAGAGCAAATTACGAACCAATTTTCCTCGTGGGGTTAGTAATTTTGTATGCTTTGCGGAATTACTATGGGCTGATTTTCCGGTCTCGCGGAGTAAAAGAGCAAGGATACAACACCTGGTTAGATCGCTTCCTGACATGGATTTCTGAACTGGGACTGATCGTGGGGGCTATATATGTTTTTACGGATTGGCTGGCATTTGCTAATTTTCCTATTCCAGGCTGGTGGGGATGGATGGGAATTCCAATCTATGCTGTAGGACTCTGGATGCTCTGGCGCGCACATCAAGACCTGGACCGGAGCTGGTCACCACATGTTGAAATTCGGCGCGAGCAGAAATTAATTACCGATGGCGTTTACCAGCGTATCCGTCACCCGCTGTATGCCGGGTATATTTTGTTGGGTATTGGGCAGATGGCGCTGCTGGCCAATTGGATCGCTGGACCAGCTTTCTTAGTGCTGTTCAGCCTGGTTTATTTTCAGCGCGTGACCAGAGAAGAAGAAATGATGCTGGAAAAATTTGGCGAAGATTACCGGAGTTACATGCAGCGAACCGGAAGATTGCTGCCCAGACTTAATCTCGGGCATAGCAGCAGCCACAACTCCTCCCTCACCCCAACCAAAAAATGACCACTGGGTGGTCATTTTTTGATATCTTTTTGCTTGCGTTGGTAAAGCTCGGCATCTGCACTGGCAATCAGACTGAGGGCATCTTGGGCTTCATCCGGGTAGCTGGCAATCCCCACTGAAAGAGAAATTTTTTGCGGAAAACCACCTTGAGCCCAGGGCATCTTGCAGCGAGTGACTGATTCGGCGATTTTAGCCACCAGGGATAACGCCTGCGCTTTCTTGGTTTCGGGCAGGATCATTGCAAACTCATCGCCGCCATAGCGCGCCAGGAAATCCGTATCCCGGATCATTTCCCGCAGGCAGCTGGCGACGAGCTTTAAGGTAAGATCGCCAGTCAGGTGACCATACGTATCATTGACCGCTTTGAAACCGTCTAAATCCAAGATGAGAAGTGAGAAGGGGTGATTATAACGACTCGAACGCCGGATTTCATCTTGCAGATATTCATCGAAAGCGCGCCGGTTAGATAAACCGGTCAGCGGATCGGTGGTGGCCTGGTGCTTGACCAGATTATGCAGCCTGGCATTCATGATGGCAATGGCCGCCTGGTCGGTGAGCAATCCAAGCAGTCTCAGACGGTCATCGGTAAACTTTTGCCGGGTATTGTAGGCAATATTCATCACACCCACCAATTGTGTGCCGGATTTTAGCGGAAGGCCAATGATCGAGCCGTTCCATCCTTCCTTGACCCAGGCAGTGTCTTTATACAATGGGTGCGCATCCACCTTTTCAACTACAACAACTTCACCAGTAGAGGCAACGGTGTCCGTCAGACCGCCCGGACGAACATTTTTCCACACCGGCCCTTTTTTTCCGTGTGCCCATTTGGATGCAGCAAAAGACAACTGCCCATCTTCGTAGGTAAAAATATGGGCATCCATGGCATATGGGGAAAGCTGCAAAGCGCTTTTGAGGATTTCTTTGAAGACTCGGTCTTTATCCAAGCTGGCAGTCAGGTTGAGGCTTGCCTGGCGGATAATCTCCATTTCTGTTGCCTGCTGCTTGGCTTCTGCCAGAAGACGAGCACGTTCTAACGAAATACCAGCATGCTTGGCAAGCACCTGGATGTTTATTATCTCGGTTTCCGAAAAAGCCCGGTCCTGAGCAACCTCAAATAGTTCTATCAAGCCAATGGTTTGTTCATGGGCAACCAGCGGGATCATTAGCAAAGATTTGGCCTCCATACCTTTCATCAAAATCCTTTCCCCTTCATCCAAGGTTGGATCATCCATGCGCATTTGCACCGGTTCAGCACTGGTCAGCACATTTAAGGTCACCGGATAATCGGAAGCTCGGTAGGAAAGGTATGGGATTGGAGAGGGATTTTCCTGGCCGCGCTGGTATTCAGCCCATAGCGAGATACGATCTTCTTCTTCATCCCAGCGTGAAACAGCACAAATATCGACCTTGGAAAAGCGCACGATTTGGCGGGCAACTTCTTCAGCTACTTGGTGTACTTCCAATGGTGCGGAGATAGCCGCCACTGCATCAAGCAATGCAGCAGCATCACCGGGAGAAATCGTGTCTTTCTCCGGGAACGTCGGCCCAAACTCATAAACTCCCCGTGGTTTTGTGAGTGGTCTGGTAATATCTTCGAGCTTATTCTTCTTCTCTGCAGCCATGCTGTCTGCTTTGTTAGGTCTTACGGACAAATAATCTACTGGTTAATTTTAACATGCAACTTTCTCAATCATTAAACGTATAATACTATGGGAGCAAGGATGCCTCCATATCATATAATTATCACCCATAAGCATGGATAATTTCATGGTAGCTGAATAACATATTCATATCATCAGGAGAATGTAAATATGAGTGAAGAAAAACAAGAACGTGGAACGCTGAGAGACGAATTCCGCAACCTCGGAGAAAACCTGAAAGAGATGGTCAATTCTGCCTGGGAAAGCGAGGAACGCAGAAAATTGCAAAGCGAACTGGAAGAAGGCATGCACGAGTTGGGGAATGTTCTGAACGAGTTAGCGGCCAACTTTAAGTCCGGAGAAATGGGACAAACCATTCGACAGGAAGTGGATCAGTTCGGCGAGCGAGTTCGAAGCGGCGAGGTGGAAAACAAAGCCCGCCAGGAGATTCTGAAAGCGCTTAAGGTGCTGAATAAAGAACTGGAAAAAGCTTCAGAAAAATTTGAGGATTCTGAAACTGGCCAAGAACCTGAAGTGAAATAAACCAGCCAAGATCAAAAGACAAACGCTCGATTTAACCGTTTACAATTTACGGCAATCATCATCTGTCGAATGGGGTTAAAAAATCAATCATTGGTTTGCTTGACATGCTCATTCTATGGGTGTAGCATAATTCGATTTTTTAAAAATCGAGGAAACCAAATTGGCAACGGCATCGCTGACCATAAGACAACGAGATAATTTTCGCCATTTTTACCTGGACATAATGTGGTGGGGGGTCTTGGCGGGCAGCACCATCGCATTTATTTCTGTGTATTTGGTGCGGTTAGGGGCAACAACCTTCCATTTAGCCTTGTTAGCAGCTGGACCGGCCTTGGTCAACCTGTTTATCTCCATTCCAATCGGCCGTTGGCTGAAAAACCGCGACCTGAATAAGGTCACCTTTTATACCAGTTTATTCTTCAGGGGCGGCTACCTGGTGCTGATCTTCCTGCCCAACCTGCTTCCGACAGCGTCTTCCCAAATTTGGACCGTAATTTTAACTTACCTGGTTGCAGCATTGCCTGGAACCGCGCTGGCGATCAGTTTCAACGCTCTGTTTGCCGATTTGGTCGAGCCAGATTGGCGGCCGTATGTCGTCGGGAGAAGGAATGCCATCTTGGCCCTCAGCATCACAGTGACATCCTTAGTGGTCGGCACGATTCTCGAACAGGTTGCCTTCCCATTCAGCTACCAGATCGTCTTTGGAATAGGTTTCATAGGAGCAAGCTTGAGCAGCTATCATCTATATCAGCTGCAACCTGTAGAAACCCAACCTGTCCGCGTCGGTCAGCCGATCTACGACCGGGCTGCCCTGGAACTGCAGCGCAATGGCGATGTAGCCAAGCGCGGTTTCGGTTTACGCTTCCTGACACGGCAAGATGCGAGCAACTGGCTGCAATTGGACCTGATACGCGGCCCGTTCGGCTTATTTTTGCTGGCCTACCTGTTCTTCTACATTGCCCAATACATCCCGATGGCATTGTTTCCAGTATACCTAGTCGACGAACTTGGAATCAGTGAGAGTATCTTAAGTGCCAGCGGTGCTTTGTTTTATCTGGGGATGATGGTCATCTCCCTAAAATTGGATTCACTCAGCCAAAAATACGGCAAGCAAACCATCCTGAACTTTGGTGTGGTTTCCTTCGCCATCTTTCCATTGTTGATCTCTCTATGGGGAAGTGTGGGCAGTGTGCTGGCTGCCCACGTCTTGGGTGGGATCGCCTGGGGATTTGCCGGCAGCAGCACGCTGAACAACCTGATGGATAAAACTCCCGCCGACGACCGCCCGGCGCCATCCTGGCTGGTTCGTTTTTAGGGCCAATGCTGGGAGATATGATCGGCATCCAGACTGCCATTCTGAGCGCCGCTTTCCTGCGTATATTGGCCGGGCTGGCCGTCCAACGCTGGGCATGATCCCAAACATTTATCCTAAACCCGAGCAGACGCAATTCCCTCCTGCTTAATCAGGTAAAATAAATCCATGGTGGAGCTTGAAAATCACTTCTTTTCACCTTTAGAGCGCCAGCAGTTCTTGGAAAAGCTGCACAACGCACTTAGCCAAGATCCGCGCATCCTGGGTGCGGTACTGGTTGGATCGGCGGCAGTTGGATTCGCAGACCGGTTTTCAGATATCGACATCTACGGGGTAGTTGCCGATGGAGTCGATGCGAAAAGCGTTTTTGAGGATTGGATCGCCAAGATTCGCTCACTGCGCCCGGTCATCCGCAATTTTTCCAGCCAGCCCAGTCCCGATGTCTGGCTGGCAGGATTCCTATTTGAAGACTACCTGGAACTGGATATCAGTTTTCAGACGGCTAAACGGCTGAATGCCCGTAAAGAAAAATGGCAGGTGCTGTTTGATCGCTCAGGCGAGCTGGAAGACCGGATGAAGGCCAGCTGGGAGAATCGAGAGGTTTCCTCAATCACAGAAAGATACACTTTCCTGTTGAACGATATCTGGTATTACATTGTGCATACGGTGGTTTGTTCGGTGCGCGGACACTCTATCCGGGCGGCTTATTATCTCAATTTTGTGAGGGATTTTTGTGTTAAACTGGCCGGCTTGCTTGAAAATGTGGAGACAAACGAATCCCGCCAAGCGCATTTGCTGCCATCGGATTTCAAGGATGAACTGCAAAGGACTTTAATCAAAAGTTTCGAGCAGGCAGAACTGCAGCAAGCTGTTCTAGCAGGGTACGAGCTGTTTTTCAGGCTGGCAGCTGAGATGGACCAACGGTTAGGAGAAAATCATTCGGATCGTCTGGCAGAGCAAATCCGGGAATATCTGACACAATGGGAATCTGGTAAAATGAAGCTAACAGACGATGCTTCGCCCAGGGATAAATGACCAAGAAAAGGAGCACAAGATGGTTGAACATAATCATAAGATAGCAAGTGATCAGGAACGGATGAAAGCTCTGATTGAAAATATCAGCGCTTATATTGAACAATATCACGGCGGCTGGGTCAAGCTGGTCTCGTATCAAGGTGACACAGTTGAGGTGTCCTTGGGAGGCGCCTGCGACGGCTGCCCGCTTACCGAAACAACTTTGCAGGGCTGGGTCGCTGGGACAGTGCGCCAGTTCTTCCCAGAGGTCAAAACCATCAAGGCAGTCTAGTTTATACTTAATCAGGTTCAATGGGGAG
>JARROY010000145.1:0-10622 GCA_037383445.1 Anaerolineales bacterium
CCCTGACCGATGCATTAGCGTTCAGTGGATTGACGAAAGCCAGGGAGAGACTCAGACCCCGACTGCTTTCCGACAATGGTCCAGCCTACATCTCCAGCGAACTTGCAAAGTACATCCGGCAAAAGGACATAGAACACGTTCGAGGTGCCCCCTTTCATCCAATGACACAGGGCAAGATCGAACGCTGGCACTGGACAATGAAGAATGTGGTCTTACTGGATAACTACTATTTACCAGAAGAATTGTCAGCAGCATTTGAGCGCTTTGTGGCTTACTACAATTACGAAAGGTATCACGAATCGCTTGAAAATCTGACACAGGCAGATGTATATTTTGGAAGAAAGAAGGAGGTGTTGACCAAACGAGAAAAGATCAAGAGAATGACCCTGATGTAGCGCAGGTAAGTTCATCAACAGCGGGTAGCTGGTGTATAATCACATCAGGAAATGAGTTGAAAAGTCTCTATTTGAAAATCGAAATATGTCTCAAACGTGCTGAAGACATACAGCGGACCGGTTAAGTCTGCTTCGAGAGAAAAATACTATTTAGCAACAAGATCCATAAGAGAAAAATGAGGGAAGAGAAAAATGTATAATCCTAAACCTGAACACAAATTTACCTTCGGCCTGTGGACGATTGGCAATGTCGGCCTTGACCCCTTCGCCGCTATGCCCGTCCGCGAGAAGCTTGCACCGCATGAACTGGTATACCTATTGGGCGAGGTCGGCGCATACGGCGTCAACTTCCACGATAATGACCTGATCCCGATTGACGCCACCCCGGCTGAACGCGCCCAGATCCTCAAGGCTTTCAAAAAAGCCCTGGCAGATACCGGCCTCGTCGTCCCGATGGCAACCACTAACCTTTTTGGCGATGCCGCTTTCAAAGACGGCGCCTTCACCAGCAATGACCCCAAGGTGCGTGCCTATGCAATACAAAAAACCATGAACGCCATCGACCTGGGTGTCGAATTTGGCGCAAAGATTTACGTCTTTTGGGGCGGGCGCGAAGGTACCGAAACCGATGCCGGCAAAGACCCAATCACAGCCATCAAACGCACCCGCGAGGCGATGAACTTTTTCTGTGAATATGCCATTGATCAGGGTTACGATCTTAAGTTTGCACTGGAAGCCAAGCCCAATGAGCCTCGCGGCGACATTTACAATGCCACCATCGGTCACATGCTGGCTTTCATCGAGACGCTCGATCATCCAGAGATGGTTGGCGTCAACCCCGAAGTGGCCCATGAGCACATGGCCGGCTTGAACTTTACCCATGGGGTGGCTCAGGCGATTGAAGCTGGTAAGTTATTTCACATTGACCTCAACGACCAGGCTTTTGGCCGTTACGACCAGGACTTCCGCTTCGGCGCAGTCAACCTCAAAAGCGCCTTCTTCCTCGTCAAGCTGCTGGAGGACACCAGCTACAATGGTGCACGCCACTTCGATGCGCATGCCTACCGCAGTGAGGACTATGAAGGCGTCAAGGACTTTGCCCGTGGCTGTATGCGTACCTACCTGATCTTGAAGGAAAAAGCCGAGCGCTGGAATGCTGATCCAGAAATTAAAGCTGTGTTGGAAGAAATCAATGCCAATGACGGCAGCATGGATGCTTACAAAGGCCAGTACACCTCCGAAAAGGCTGCCGCCCTCAAAGCTGCTAGCTTTGACCGGATTGCCCTGGGGAAGAGGGGCATCCCCTATGAAAAGTTGGACCAGATGACGGTTGAAGTTTTGTTGGGTGTGCGCTAAACAAGGAGAATATAATGTCTTATTATCTGGGCATCGACAGCTCCACAACTGCTACCAAAGCGTTGTTGGTTGATCCGACTGGGAAAGTGGTCGGGGTTGCCTCTGCTGAATACCCCTACGAGACCCCCAGACCTTTGTGGAGCGAACAAGACCCGAACTTATGGTGGCGGGGTGCGCAGGAAGCCATACAAAAAGTTCTGGATGCGACTGGCATTAGCGGAGAAGATATTGAAGCCATAGGCTTGACAGGCCAGATGCACGGCATGGTTGCCCTGGACGGAAACGGCGAGGTACTTCGCAAAGCCATTCTATGGAATGACCAGCGCACTGGCGCAGAATGCGACGAAATTAGAGAAAAGATCGGGAAACAGCACTTTATCCAGATCAGCGGCAACGATGCCCTGACCGGTTTTACCGCCCCCAAGATCTTATGGATGAAAAACAACGAACCTGAGCTGTATACCCGGGTCCGCCAAATTCTGCTGCCAAAGGACTACCTGCGCTACAAGCTGACCGGCGTTTATGCCAGCGATAAGGCGGGTGGTGCCGGGACGGTGCTATTTAACCTCAAAGCCCGCGACTGGTCGCCCGAGCTGCTCGATAAGCTGGAGATTGACGCTGCCTGGCTGCCCAAGACTTACGAGGGCACCGAGACAACCGGCACGATTACCCCTGAAGCTGCCGCGGCGACCGGATTGAAAGCTGGGACGCCTGTGGTTGGCGGTGGCGGTGACCAGGCTGCAGGGGCAGTCGGGATGGGCGCAGTCTCTCCTGGTGTGGTTTCGCTGACCTTAGGCACTTCTGGTGTGGTTTTTGCTGCTACCGATGCCCCGCTGATTGAGCCGGACGGCCGCCTGCATGCCTTTTGCCACGCTGTGCCCGGCAAGTGGCACTTCATGGGCGTCATGCTCTCTGCAGCTGGCAGCTATCGCTGGTTCCGCGATACGGTAGCTCCTGGGGAGGACTTTGGTGGGCTGGCAGATAAGGCCGGTAAGATCCAGGCAGGTAGTGAAGGCTTGTATTTCCTACCGTATCTGACCGGCGAACGCACCCCGCATCCTGACCCGCTGGCACGCGGCGCATTTGTTGGGCTGACCGTACGCCATACCCGCGACCATCTGACCCGCGCCGTGCTGGAAGGTGTCTCCTTTGGCCTGCGTGACAGCTTTGAACTGATGAAAGCAGCTGGGCTGGCGCAGATCGACCAGGTGCGCATTTCTGGCGGCGGCACCAAAAGCCCGGTCTGGCGGCAGATCATTGCCGATGTATTAGGTGTGGAACTTGTGACCGTCAACACTGCCGAGGGAGGCGCGTACGGCGCAGCTTTGCTGGCCGCTGTGGGCGGAGGTGAATACGCCAGTGTGGAGGAAGCTTGTCAGAGTGTCATCTCGATTACAGGCAGCACGAAACCCGGTGAAGATCAGGCCGCTTACCAGGATATTTATCCCGCATACCGGGACCTGTATCCGGCTTTGAAACCCATCTTTCACAATTTAAATTAGCTTGCTAGATTTCGCTCTCCCTTTTGATGGTATGGTTTTTCGCATTCCCAATCAAATCTGGTTGGGATTGCGAGTTTAAAGACAGGATGAGCAATGAAAACAAACAATTGAAAGTTCCAAAGCTCGGATAACCAGAGATAGGAAAATAAGTTAAATGGATCAGATTTCCCGTCTGAAGTACCGAAAACAGGATTGGAGCTCATAACCCAAGGACTATGCGCATGTGGTGATGGGGGAAGTTCCGATTTATTAGGCTTTGATATCGAGTCGTTGTCGGATATGCGCGCTAAAACGAGATTTTTAGGTCTGTAAATTTTGTAGAGTAATGTGTGCTTAATTTTATAACTCAACTATTATTTCTGAAGTTTCTTCTTTGAAAATAGAAAATGGTTTCTGTTTCCCTACACAAGACAATTTATATTCACCAAAAAAGCCTGTGAAATAGATTTCACCATTGCTATCTGTCACAAGTTTTTTTGGGGTATCCACCATTCTTCTTTGATTAGTTTCATGAGCTCAACGTATGCTGGTTTCTCGGAACCATCTTCTCTGATTAAACCCGCGGGAGCATTTAGCCAGCCGCCATCGAATAAATCCCACTTCCTCTAACAGAGTAAAATACGAATTTTTTGAGCGTTTTTGCACACGTTCAACGATTTTCTTCACAAATATTCACATGATTTTTTTCTCTTGATATTTCTTGATTCATTTTATTAAAAACTCCGGGGTAAATGTTGTCAAGCAGTGATATCGCTTCATATATCCTGTGGACGATACCCCAAGAACATCTTACGTAACACTTGGACTTCATCCTGATCAAGAGCGTTCACATTAGCTCCCATTGAACGAGCCAAAATAATGGTGCGGGCAGTATCTTCAGTTGCCAGGGTAGAACCATAAGCTGCTTTTAGGTTCACGCCGATTGTTATCAAACCATGATGAGCCATAATAACCCCAAAAGCTTCCCCAGTAGCTTCCAACGTCACTTTCGCTAACTTTTTCGTTCCCGGACAGGCATATGGAGCTACTGGAAGCGGGCCTCCCAATTCCATTGCATCTTCATTCAAGACAACTGGCATACTTTTCTCATCAGTGATGCCAAACACAGTAGTGTAAGGCGCATGGGGTTGTACAACCGCATTCACATCTTCGCGATTTCGATAATAATGCAGCTGCAGAATTAGCGACAATAGACGATTATGAAGAACCATATAAAGCTACCATAGATTTCTTTATGAATTTCTTGGAGGAAAGCGAAGGATCATTAATCGACTTCAAGACCAAGTATGATTATGGTGGTGAGGATATAAATGGGTTAAATGTAACTTCAACTCAACAAATGGCTAAATCCTACAGCAGGGGCAGAAAACCAAGAAGGGATACCATAGAACGAGTTGCACTAGCTCGTTTCTTGCTTGAAAATCGGGAAGTCGATACTGCCACAGCTGCTTGTGTAAGGGTCAGGGTGCCTATATTGAAGGAATTATTTTACAATCTGTACAATATTATATGCCTATACCACATTTTAAAACATTAAATAATAACAGCTAGCCTGATGATTCAAACAAAAGATCAAACTCTTCGTAAAGGTCTTGGCTTTATGATAACCGCCATATTACAAAATAAAGCAGTATAATTTAGTCTATCCAGTAAACCATCTGGTAAAATCAGATAACCGTTTCCATGAATCTAAGCACCGGAACTCATTCGGTATCATTGAATGGGAACCGCAAGAGAAAAAGAAATGGTAACCGAAGATTTCGACCGACTTGACCTATTCCAAAAATTGCAGATTGTGGTTAATACCATTCCACAATCCATTTTTTGGAAAAATCTTAATTCGGAATGGGTCTGGGCTAATTCCAGATTCGTATCAGATGCAGGCGCCGATACTTTCGAAGATATTCTCGGCAAAAATGATCTCAGCTATGCTGCCCATCCCTGGACTCGGGAGCAAGCCGAAGCATTCATTCGCGATGACCGTGAAGTTTTTGAAACCGGAAAACCGAAATTGAACATCATCGAACCACAGCGCCGCTCAGATGGTAAATATGCTTGGTTACATACGAATAAATTACCTTTGTTTGATGAGAGCGGCAATGTAATAGGTCTTATTGGCACGTATGAAGATTTCTCGGAGCGCACCCAAGAAGAGATAATGCTGCGCCGCAACCAACACATGTTGGAAACCATTTTTAAACATGTGCCGGTAGCTATTTTTTGGAAAGATTGTGAGTCTGTGTACCTGGGCTGCAATGCTTACTTTGCCACACGAACTGGTATGACAGAAAAAGAGATCGTGGGTAAAAGTGAGCTTGATATGCCTTGGACTGACGAACAGAAAGATAAATTTCTAACTGATGATCGAATGGTGATTGAGACCGAGGAGCCTCGGCTTAATTATATTGAACAGATGCAGCAAGCAGATGGTACCATGATTTGGGTACAGACCAATAAAGTACCCATGTATGATGAAGATGGAAATGTAACTGGTGTTCTGTGTACGTTTCATGATATTACGGAACAAATAAAAACTAGCGAAGCCTTTCGCGAGGCGCGTAAGACAGCCGAAGCCGAACGGCAACGGCTGGCTCGAAATCTGCACGATGCAGTCAGTCAAACGCTATGGACCGCTAGTTTAATTGCGGATGTTCTGCCCACAGTTTGGGATCAAGACCACGAAAAAGGTGAGCAGAATCTTCGAGAACTGCGGCAGTTGACGCAGGGAGCATTAGCTGAGATGCGTATGTTATTGCTTGAATTGCGTCCGGCTGCACTAAGAGAAACCAAAATTGCACGAATTACTACAGCACTTAGCTGAGGCAATTGTTAGCCGAAAAGAGATGGATATAATTGTTTCTATCGATCCAGCAGAACCACCGATGGATGTAAAAGTCGCATTCTATCGCATTACACAAGAAGCACTGAACAATATTTTGCGCCATGCCCGGGCTACAAAAGTGACAATTGATCTAAACGTAATTGATACGGAGTTTATTTTGAAAATTGCGGACAACGGGCGTGGATTTGATATTGATCAGGCTGCGCCAGAAAGGATGGGGCTTTGCATAATGGGTGAACGGGCGGAAACGATTCAGGCAAAATTAGCAATTGAAAGCCAAATAAATCAGGGCACAATTATTACTGTAAAATGGTTGCCCGAAAATCTGGAGTAGACAATATGACCGATTCAATTCGAGTAGTAATTGTAGACGATCATGATATGCTTCGAAAAGGGATTGCTACTATGCTCTATGCCACAGATGATCTTACACTTGTTGGCGAAGCCTCTTCAGGTAGTGAGGCAATCGAAATGTGCGCCAAATTAAAGCCTGATGTGGTCCTTATAGATTTGATGATGCCGGAAATGGACGGAGTAACTGCCATTCAGAATATTCACGTAAACCAGCCACAAATTCGAATCGTCGTCTTATCCAGTTTCGCCGAACCCGACCTTATCAAATCCGCACTAAAAGCAGGCGCCTCAGGGTATGTTTTAAAGAATATTTCTGCCGAAAAATTGGCCAACGCTGTGCGGATGGCCAAACAGGACATTGCGCCGCTCTCTCCAGAAGTAATGAACCAGATGTTTCACCCCAAAGATTCATCCACTCAATTTAACTTAACCACCCGTGAACAGGAAATTTTGAGCCTGCTGACTGATGGTTTTTCAAACTCTGAAATAGCATACCGCTTGAGCATTAGCCAATTTACCGTTAAAAACCACGTCAGCACCATTTATACCAAATTAGGAGTGGGCAATCGAACAGAAGCGGTTCGGATTGCAGTTCAAAACAACCTCGTATAAGGTCAATTTCCATCGTCATTTACTTTCAACGCTTCAGCCAACACTTGAATAGGATGCAAAGCTTTCCTCCCCGTCCCTTCCATAATTTGATGGCGACAAGATGTACCCGCCGCTGCAATGATTGTTTCTGGTTGAGCAGCCCTCACAGCTGGTAACAGCACATCCTCGCCTACGGCTCGTGATACATCAAAATGCTCTTTTTCATAGCCGAAAGAACCAGCCATGCCGCAGCAACCGCTGGGGATTTCTTCGACAGTGCTGTTGGGTAACTGCTGCAATATATTCATCACAGGTGTTGTTCCAGTTTGTGCCTTTTGGTAACAGTGACCATGCACCAAATAATGGCGCGTTTGCTCTGGAACAACAAAGGGAAGGTTCAATGCCCCCATTTCTGCTAAGTTGGCCAAAAACTCTTCAATAAAGAAACTGTGCTGGGCAACTATTTGGGCTTCTTCAGTTTTTAGCAAATCGGGGTATTCATCGCGGAAAGTTGCCACACAACTCGGTTCAATTCCAACAATAGGGATGCCCTGAGCAGCAAATGGGGCCAGCAAAGATACATTATGCTGAGCGTTCTTTTGGGCTTCTTTCAACAATCCCTTCGAAATCATGGGGCGGCCGCAGCACTTGCGTTCTTTTACCAGCTTCACTTCAAACCCTGCAGCTTCTAATACTTTTGTCGCCGCCTGGCCAATCTCTGGATCATTGTATGTGAGATACGTGTCATCCCACAGGATGACCAATCTCTTTTCCCCTGGTGATGGTGGGACTCGATTGTAAAACCATTTTTGGAAAGTCTGGGGGGCAAGGATGGGCAAAGATTGACGCTTGTCAATGCCAATTGCCCAATCAAGCACCCAACGAGAGAATTTGTCCTGAAAAACCCAATTGGTGAACCAAGGGATAATATTTCCCAGCCGGTTAATTTGGGCAATGTGACCGAACAACCAACTTCGCAGCGGAACCCCATGAGCATCCATATAGTGGGCCAGAAACTCATACTTTAATTTTGCCATGTCTACCAGTGAAGAACACTCACGTTTACAGGCTTTACATTCGAGGCACAGGTCCATTACTTCGTAAAGTTCTTTACTGGTCATACCGTCTGGACCTAATTGTCCGGTCATTGCAGCACGTAACGCATTCGCCCGGCCCCGAGTGGAGTTGGCTTCCTCGCGGGTAGCCCGGAAAGAGGGGCACATGGCGCCGCCCAGAAAGCGGCGGCAATCACCCTGCCCATAACACATCTCAACCAGTCCAGCAAATCCACCGTCAGCGGTAAAGTCAAGGTATGTTTCGGTGGGGGCATAAGGAGCACGATAATCAGGATTAAACCGGAGAAGTTCAGGCGTCCAGGGCAAAGGTGCGTCAATGATTTTTCCTGGATTCATTAAGTTGTTGGGGTCAAATATTCCCTTTACCTGCCGAAAAGCCTGGTGCAGCCGCGGGCCGTAAAGCTGCTCGTTATAATAACTGCGGGCTAATCCTTCACCGTGTTCGCCGGTAGTGGTGCCGTTATGAGCGATGGCAATCTCAGCAAAAGAGGTGGAAATGGTTTGCATCAAAGCCAATCCTTCGGCGGTTTTGAGATTCACTACGGGGTTGACATGGAGGCATCCTGCGGAAACATGGGCAAAGAAGGCGGCTTCGATGCCGGCTTGACGACAGGTTTGTTCAATTGCTTCAGTGTAGCTGGGCAGTTGGTCAATCGGGACAGTAGCATCATCGGCAAAGTTCCACGCTTTGGCATCGCCACGCTGCCCCATCACCAGGCCGCCCCCTGCTTTACGCACCGCCCAAACATTACTGATCTCTTCTTCGCTGGTGAGATGGATCACCTGCCTTTGATACCCGTGACGGTGTAAATGGGTTTCCAGTGACTCCGCATGAGCAGCCAACGCAAGGACATCATCATCTGTCAGTTCGATGATCAAAATTGACCGCGGATCCCCATCAACAAACCGGTTTATCCGGGACCTAAATCCTGCATGAGAACGGGTCAAACGAATAAAGAAACGGTCAATCAGCTCGATGGCTGCCGGATTTTTTTCAAGAATAACCGGTACCATTTCCATGGTTGTGCGCAAATCTGGAAATTGCAGCACGATCAACCTGGAGTATTGGGGACGCGGCACTAAATTGAGGGTTACATTGATAATATTAGCTAAGGTCCCTTCACTACCCACGATCAGCGGTGCTAAGTTGAACGGCCGCCCTGCTTTTTGATCAGCCAAAAGATAATTGAGGTTATAACCGGCTACATTTCGCCACGTTTTGGGGTACCCCGTGGCGATGTCATCCTGGTACTGTTCGATCAGCTCGGGAATCTCTCGGTACAATTTACCTTCAAAGGTCGAGCGTTGCGCCAGCGATTTGATCTCTGCGGGAGTTCGCGGCCCAAACATCACCTGGCTCCCATCAACCAAAATTACTTCCACTTCCCGAATATGATCGGATACTTTCCCATATTTGATGGAATGCATGCCGCTGGAATTATTTCCGGTAATCCCACCAATCGTTGCCATAGCACTGGAGGCGGGGTCCGGCCCAACCATCAATCCATGAAAGGCCAAGGCAAAATTCAACTTTCCAAGAACCTGCCCGGATTCCACCTTCACCCAGCTTTCTTCGAGATTGATCTCTAAAATGCGGTCTATGTAACGGGAATGGTCAATAATGAGACCCGGGCCAATCGATGGGCCGGAAAGGCTGGTCCCGGCGCCGCGCGGCACCAGCGGAACCTGATGGTGGTTTGCGATTTCAATTGCCGCAATTACGTCATCCACATCGCGTGGAATAAGCACACCTGCAGGAACAACCTGATAGCAAGATGCATCAGTGCTGTAGAGCTGCCGAGTCAAGGGATCGCTCTTAAACTGACTCTTGACCGCTTGTTGCAAATCAAAAATAAATTCCTGCGTGATGTTTGTTTTTAGCATTGATATTTTAGGAGTTTACTTGTCCGGGTTTAAAATGCGGAATACTGTCCAATACATCTTTGGTGAAGATCAGCACTCTAGTCCAGCAATTTCATCAGTTCATTGTACTCATCATCTTTCATTCCAAACCAGTTTTCTTCGGACGGAAAGGTCTTGCTAATGACCTCGTCATGATAAGCAGTCAACCCTTCCAAGATAACTTCACCCGCATTCCCAAACACTTTCGCCATTTTTGGTTTGAATTTGGGATACAAGCCAAACATGTCATGGTAGATCAAAAGTTGGCCATGCGCATCAGGACCTGAGCCAAGGCTCATGATAATACAATTTTCTGCACGTTCTGTGATGATCTTGCAGATACGGTCGGGAACCAGTTCCAGCAGGATAGCAATTGCGCCTGCTTTTTCAAGCGTTTTTGCATCGTCGATAATGGTCTTGGCAAGCATGGCATTTCGACCCTGGACTTTGAATCCACCCAGGGCGCTTACAGACTGCGGCGTGAGGCCGAGATGGCCAATCGCAGGGATGCCAGAGTTGGTAATGCCTTTGATCCGGTCTGCCATTGCAGCGCCGCCTTCCAGTTTGATTGAATCACACCCGGTCTCAGCCATGAAACGCCCCG
>JARROY010000146.1:0-14405 GCA_037383445.1 Anaerolineales bacterium
GTTTAGCCAATTACCATCAATCGCAAACTTGTCTCAAATATAAAAATCTTGTTAATTGAGACAGCCTCTACCCCCGAGAATCAAAAACGGAAGCAGGCAAACAGAATCCTTTGCCTGCTTCCGAAAGGGTGCTCAATAATTATTTAAATCAGGCTGTCGAAGCTCTCAGTCGCCGGGCAATAAAGATGACCACAATCAGCAAGACAGCCATACCCAACAAGGTCGGTGCCCCAACATCATCCGCAAAGCCGGTATCCGGCAAGCCGGTGGCTGTGGGGGTCGCTGTTTGGGTCAGCAGTTGCTGCGCCGCTTGGGTTTGGGCAAGTGCCGCTTGAGTCAGCAGCGCCTGTACCGTTGCCGTACGTGGGTCTTGCGTCGGACCACCTCCAGCGCCGTCTCCTACTGGGGCCTCTGTTGCTGTAGGAGCGGTTGTGCTCGTCGGCTCCTGAGTATCAGTCGGCACCAAGGTATTGGTGGCGGTTGGGATTGCCGCAGCCTGCGTTTGAGTCCCGGCTTGCTGAGCCCGGCTCATCGCAATGGCGGTGTTAGTCTGATTAACTGGAGCATTTGGCCTGTTTGGCTGGATCAGGAAAACATACACCGCCACACATACCAGAGCAATAATAATCAGCCCTCCGAGACCACCGGCGACCATCATAAAGGTGCGATTACCCGATGACGAGGATTCCTCCTCTTCGTTCTCATCTTCTTCTTCAGGAAAATCCATATCAAAATCGTCTAACATAACTAAATCTCCTTCCGGATATTTATTTTTACCCTAGAATTTCTATATTCGCCACCGGAACGACCACCTTTTCTTCTTCTCCGAAAGTGATCTCAACAGACTCGGCGCGCAAACCATTTGGCATTTGCTGGTTTCCAGCTAAATTACTCACCGTCCCTACCATGCCGCGGTAAGGTGGATGCATAATACGCACCCGCTTACCAACATCAAGGGGTTCCAATTCCACCGGCACAGAAGACGCAACTTCACCCACCACCGGAATGATCAGCTCGGGCCTTTCACCTGTCGCTCGATCAAATCGAGCGGCGTTCAGGGTAGTTTCACGTTGTGCGCTGGTAGAAAGCAGCCGGTAAGCAACCGGGTTAATCGGGATTTTCCCAAACCCTTCCAAAACCATGATCGGGTAAGGCATGCGCGAGGCAATCGGCCTGAGACGAGTATCCATACTGCCCAGGATCAGCCCGCGCATTTTTATCTTATCTAAGGCATCCAACATTTTTGGATTGTTGCAGTGCCCGGCAAGCATCACCTGACCTCGCTGGCTGGGGTCCAGGTCTCGCGACTGGAGGACATGATCCGGTGAATCCGCCGAAACATACAACCCGCCAATGCCAATCCTCCCATTTCCCCAGACTCCCTGCACCCAGGCCCCGGTGACCTGAATAATGGCGCCGTAATCTGCCTCCACTTTAACTACCGCCCCTGGAATGCCTGCTTTGAGCTCAAACGGTCTGCGGGTGATCTGCAATAACGCCTGGCCGCCGCCCACCGCGACTAATTTTCCCGCTTTGGGAGCCCGTACCACGCGTGAGACCAATCCCGGGCGGCTGGCAATCACCGCTCCTTCCGGAATTTCATCACCGATCTCCCGCTGGAGATAACTGGTGGTTTTGCTCTTGGGAACTCCCAACCCTCTTGCCAGGTCGAGGGAGATGTGTTCGCCTTTCAGGTCTGCCGTGGCAATCACTTCATCTGCCCGCACTTCCTGCCCAGCGCGCACCAGCACCGTTCCCGCGATAGGCAGCATTCGCCGGCGTTCAATAGTGGTTACAGGGAGAATATGGGTTACAGGTATCAGCATAATTGTCCTAACTCATAGCTTGCAAGGTTTATACCAGTTCACTTTTGCCGTCTAAAGGCATTCTGCCATTTTAAGATTAAATTACGGCGTTTCTCAGGATCCTCAGGGATTTCAAGCGGTCGGCCGCGTGCGTCCACCACCAGCCCAAACAATCCACCTACCACCTGAATAGAGGTGCCTTTCCCTGGTCCGAAACCGATATTGGCTCGGTGAAGCGGGTCGATGAACACCCTTGCCCGCTGGCCGGAGGGAATCGGGATCGTTTGGATATTACCCTGATGGATATTGACGGTGGTCTCGTGCCCGTTCTGGTACTTCACCCGGATTCTCAGTACTGCCGTACCCGGCTTCACCCGACTGATCGGGGAGATGACAAAGCCCAAATTAACCAGCACAGTTGGATCCAATAATAGTTGAGAGACCAAGCCCGGCACCACTGAAGAGGCGGCACCTAACCCCGGTGCCAGATGATTAAGATCCAGCAAGATGCGCTGTATCCCGGCCGGCTGTAGTGCATCCAGGATCATTAATAAACTTTGAGCAAGTGAAGGCGCACTGGTAAACACCCCGCCGCTGACAACAATCGGATCGAAAGTTGGTAACATGTTCTGTTCAACCCGGGCTGCATCCTTGGGGAATGCCGGCAGAGACTGCCGCACCGCCCGGGATAATATCTCGCGTGCCAGGGCCTGCTCCAGGTACAAATCTCTTACTGTGATTGGCAAGGCACTGGGGTGCAGAATTTTATTCTGAATATAATCCAGCACATAAGATGGGGAGATTTCTTCTGGAATCCACTTAACCACATCCTCTAATTGGCTACCTGACAGAACACCGGCCAAGCCCTCCCCCATTCCCAGGTTAGCGTCCACTCTGAGACGAAGATCTCCGTTAAAGCTGCCGGCCACCACCGTAGAAGATGCCCCTACATCCACTCCTAAAACGCCAGAACTGGCTGAATCTGGCACAATTTTGCTGAAAAAGCGCGTCACCCTTCCCAGCGCATGAGCGGTGGGGATTAAATTATTACGAGACCATTGGTTTAGGTCGGACAAACCAGCAATCCGCCGCATATGAATGTCGCGGAAAGTGTCCATCAAGATCGACTGGGCAGGTCCCAACTGCTCGACAGACAGCGCCGGTCGGACATTGGGCGCTAAATGAACAGAGGTTAACGGCGTTAGAAAGGCATGCACCTGCTTGGCGAGAGAGATATTGCCTGCAAACAGCACATCTGGGCGGCTTTCTTCCGGCAGGAGGTAAAGCGCCATCCCAATCATATTGACCAACCTCAGCACGGAGTTCGTGGCGCCTTTTTCCGTCCCACCGGCAATCAAGATCATATCCGGCCGGGTTCGCTGGATGGTATCGATATATTTTTCTGCTGTCTGGGCATTATTCAGGCCAATGGAAGCCACAATTTCTGTATAAGCGGTTTTAGCCAAATTGGTCACACTGGCCAGAGAGACCTGGTCCAGCAATCCAACCACCACCGTCTTTAGCGGCGGTCCCATCGAGAGCGTACTGGCGACATAATCAACCCCAAATCCCTGGTCTGTGGTCGGGATCATCGGCTGCCCATCATCCGCCAGCAGCACCCGCCCGGCAATCTCTTCCACCTGGTCGAGCGCAAACCGCATACCCTCACTGGCATCAAACAGTGGCGCACCAGCAGTTGTCTGGGCACGTCCTGCAGCCAGGAATCGAGCACGTCCTTCCACTATATCAAAGAGTGCTGCCCGGGAATGGACAGACCCAATATCCACGGTCAGCAGGGAGCCGCTCCGGAATTCGGGATGGACCTCAGTTTCCTGGGTGATATCCGTTCCCTGGTCCTCTCCCAGATCGTCTATTTCATCATACTCTTCGTAGAAAGCTTTGGTTTCTGTCATGGTCATCCAATTTTTAGAGACTGGGTAACATCTTCTGAATCACGTCAATGATAAATACCAAGCGCTCAATGAGGGCAGTAAGGGCTGCACTGTATATACCTGCAAAGATCACGCCAAATGCAATGGCGACAAATACCTGACCAACCTTACTGATCACCTCGATAAATGGTTTTCGGGTGGGGATTTGGTTGGGTGCTGGCTGAGCGCCAAAATGAAAATGCGCCAGCGTTGCGATCGTCCCAACCAAGACCACCAAGCCGCGCAGGAAATATCCCAACACGGTGCCGTATTGTCCAAGTCCTATCGCCTGCTTCATCAAACCCGGGGCAAAATATTCACCGGATGCGGTAAGCTGAGGAACAAGGGTGCCTTGGATGGCTCCACTCACAGCAACCGCCGCCCCAACCCCCACCAGCAAACCTGCAGCCGGGTTCCCGATCCGAGCCGTTTTCGGAAATAGCTTCATCGAGAGCAGTACAATCCACAAAACCACCAGCAGCATCTGCTGGCCTTGCAAGCCGAACAGACGCGGCAAAATCACATCCTTCAGCGCCACAGCACCGGCATAACCGGCCGCCACGCCAATAAATATATAAATCGCCAGCCGAAAGAGCGGGTTGTCATCAAATGCATACAGCAGCACAAATACGGTCAAAACGAAAGCCACCAGCATGCCAATCAAATCGATCATGTCCATTCCCGCAAACATTAAGACCGTCCTTTTTCCATTTTTCCGAGTGTGTTGCGTGTCAGGTTGATCACACTGCCGATTGCTACCACCAGCACAGCCAGCACCAGACCTGTGTTATAAGCATCCCAAAATCTTCGTGCTAAGGATTCTCCATGCAGTGCTTCGTAAAATGCCCCGCCTGGCACCCCGCTCACCAATCCGGAGATTTGGCGTGGTGTGGTGTAATAATAGGGATAAACCAGCGGTTCCGCTTGGGCACTGACCACCATCACCAGCGGGATACCTTCCCCATTGCCCTCCAAATCCAACAGCGGCTGAACCTGCTCTACCCAGCTGCGCGCAACATCTGGGTCGTCTGTAATCACCAGCACCATATCAAAATCTCGGATCGTTTGGATCGAGTCCAGCGGCGCTAGGTTCCAGCTGGTTTCCGGTTTTGCTTGCCTTGGGCTGATGGCGAAATTCCGCAGCCCGGCAGCCCCACCGGAGAGATACCCCAGATTGGCATACTGCCTGTCAGTGATATACGTCGAATTTTCAAATAATTTCTGCAGGAATGAATCGGCCAGGCCGGGACCAACCGGTTGAGAGGAAACCAACACCAACTCGGCTTCACTCCATACCAGGTCATTCAGTAACGCGGCAGAGGCCGCTTCCATCTCGCCAGACAGACCGGGCTGGTATTCAACCGCCACCAGCACTTTTTCTCCCGCGGATACCTCACTGACAAGACTGATCGCCGCCAGATTTTCCTCTGGAATCGCTTCAGGCTTTGGGAGAGACATAATATTGCCATTCCACCACAGCACTGAGAAAAGAATCGTCAGCAGAAAGATAGCAATCACCCAGCGCAGTACCTGCTGCGGATTGGCTACTCCACGGTGCTCTGCAGGAGGGCTGGCAGACTCGCCATCCACCAGCGTTTTAAGCATCTTGGTATATCCTTGTTGAGCGTCTGTCAGCTCAAACCCAGGGGAAAGTTTTGGTTTGGTGCCAAAGTGGATTATATGCGGTTCCGCCGGGAGTACATCCCTCAGGCCAGACAGTGGTCCAACCGTTTCCAGGTCCGGTTTGTCTTCATCCTCTTCCTCTGTGGGCTCTTCATCCAACGCGGTAACAGCCTCAACCGGCCTCATGGCCTGCAGCCAGCTGGGAAGCTCACCTTTAGGAATATCTTCATCCAGCGCAGGGACCTGCTCTGGGACTTCCTCTTCAACACCTTCTTCTTCAATCTCTTCCTCGCCTTCCAAGAGACGTCAATATGAGAGGTTATCTTTTCCATTCCCTGTACGGCTGGAAACCTTGACAACAAACGGAAATAAAGTCTTAGATCAGCAGGCACTTCATCATCTTCGTCGGCGTCCCTCTGATCTGGGTCCAATCCAAAGGCAGGCAGTACATCTTCGGGTTGTTTGGTATCTTCCGAGGTCTTTTCCCGGATTTCCTTTAACCACTCAGGCATTTCCTCACTCTCTTCTTGCTCTGCCTCCTCCTGAGACGGTTCATGTGCAGCAGGAAATTCCGCCGGGTCGAGCGAAGGTAATCCGCTTACCCAATCGGGAATTTCTTCTTCCTCATTATCTTCCGGAATATCCAATCCACCAGTTTCCTGTTCCCAAGCAGAGGTGACCGAGGCTGGTTCAGAGTCCGAGTCCCGCCAATCAGTTGGGGATTCCTCATCCTCATCACCCCATTCCCCGGCAGCCGGATCATTTTCTTTCAGTTGTTGGATCTTCTCGAGGAAATCACCCTCACCCTCTTCCTCATCCGCTTCTTCAGGTTCATCCTCTTCTTGCCGGATCGAATCGAGCCAGGCATCGTCGTCATCCTCTTCTCCCGAAAGATGAGGTGTATCCTGTGCCTGTTGGTCTTCTTCCTGTTTGCGGATATTGTCAAGCCATTCAGGCGTTTCTTCCCCGTCCTCATCATCTGGAGTCGGGTAGCCTTTTTCCTCATCTCCCTTGAGCCGAGATACTATCGTCGGGCTCAAACCCGCCGCTCTCCTCCTCAGATTGCATTCCCTTCAGCCAATCCGGAAGATCGTTATCAGAGTCGTCGTTAGGATCAAATCCCATAATTAATCAGCCTCAATTATTCCAGGCACTAACCGTCATACGGCCGGTCAGCACCCATGATCACTCGAAGACCGGTGGCAATAATGCCTAATGCCACCCCAATTAAAATTCCACGCGCCCCGCCGGAGGCCAGTCCGTGCACCAGGAAATTGCGCAGCCCCTGACCAACCCCGGCATCAGCCCGATCAGAGTATTGGTGATCATTGCCAATAGTAAGGTCAAAACGAACACAACAGAAAAAATATTCGGGCGTAAGGTGACCAAGCGGGCCGCAGCATAGACCAAGGTAATCGCCATTACTCCCATCAACGCTGATTCAACCGGCACCTGGACATTCGCCAACAGCCAGTCGGCGCCCGGCAGTGAATCGGGGTAAAAGGTGGTAAATTCCTGGAGGAGCGTCACAAAAAAGGTCACTGCGAGAGCCAGCACCAGCGCCAGGCTGCCAGCCGGATTGTTGCCGGCACGGATCTTATTGACATGCACAGTGAGCAAATTAATCACCCCGATGACCAGAGCCGCCGCCGCACCAATCACGACCACATTCAGGATAAAGGCCTGCAGTCCTTCCAGTGGCAGGATATAAGTCAGCAGCATTATTCCGCCAGCCGCAATGGTGACAACTGTGGCTACCGGGGCGCGCAGGTTAAATTTAAATGGGCTTTTCACGGTTAAAACAATCCTTGTATTAATCCGGCAATCGCAAACAAAGTAATCAGGACAGCGATAACCCAGCGGAACACATCCTGGGCGTGCAAACTGGCTTCGTGCATCGGCCCGGCTCCAAGGTATGCGCCGCCAGCGTACATCTCTTCACCAATCAGCGGTTCGTGGGCAGTGGCATACAGGATCGCCTGCCCGGGTAGGCTGTCTGTCCCGGCCACGGTGCGAGTCTGGCTGCGTTCGCCGGCACTGGTGATCAAGGCAACTTCGTTGCCAAAGCTGCCGATCAGCAGATTTGCCGAGACATTTTCATCAAATATCAACGGCATAACCCCGGCGCTGTAAGAAAAAGGCGTCAGACCAGTCACCTGCCCCAAATTTGGATCATACCCGGACGGAAGGTTGAGCGCCATGGCAGTGGAGCGCATCGTATCCTGCGCCAAAATACCCAGCAGACCATCCCCGGCCGTCGCCAGAGGAGGATGGTCGCTTTCGGAGGCAACCATAGTGATCTCTCTCAGCATGCTCAGGCCGACAAGCGCTGCCGCCCCTCGGGGGCTGAGCACATCCCCTCGCCCGATGGCGACGTGGATGCGGGTGCCATCCTCAACCGCCAATTCGACGGTCCCTTTCAGCTTATAGAAACTGGGAATATCGCGCAGGTGGACACCTTCTCTGCGCTGGTTGATGAACCAAAAGGCCACCATCAGCACAGCGAAGACCACCACCACAAAAAAGTTAACTGGGTTAAAAGTCATTGCACCTCCTCCCGAAGGTAGCGGATGAAGGTTTTGGTCTGGGAGGGTTCTTCCAGCATCTCGGCCAGCATGGTTAGCTGATCTCGGGCTACAAAGCCGCCCAAAACCGGCTGCCCCAGGTAGACCAACTGCGCCCCAACTAACCTCAGGGGACCGCTGGCTTCCAGCAGTGCAGCCGCAAACTGGTGCATACGCCACTGCTGCAGTCGGCTCGCCCAGTTCTGCAAAATCTTCTGCTGATCTGGTTGCAATTTTGTTGCCTGCAAAAGAATCTCCTTAAAAGCACTTAAGGGCACGCCTTTTCTTTCCTCGATCAGGCGAACCTTCCCATTCTAAGTCGATTGTATATTCGCATGGGGGTTAGGTCAAGCGTATTTGGCAGTGAGTATTTCTCCCCGCTCTACCCAGTGATTTCATGGAATTTCAGGCTGGGAATCGAGTATCTTTGGGTCTTTCATCTGAGTTGCCAACCCCGCACTGAGCACTAAAAGCCCCACAGCCAACAGCAGCGAGGGAGTAAAAGAGCCCGCGCTGGTTTTCATCGCATCCATGATGTAGACAAAAACCACCGCACCCTGCCCCGCCAATTGGATCAGCCCATTCGAGGTGCCTTCGGGAGTCGGGTTGGTGATCTCGGCAGCATACTGCATCACCACCGGCAGCGCACTGACCAGGAAAAAGCCCATCCACACAGCCGAACCGAACAACAAGGCGGTCGAAGTAAAAAAGGTCAGCCCGAGAAGACCAGGAATGGTGCCCACCAGAGCGATCATCATATATTTTTGCCGTTTTTGTTCCTTATCTGAAAGGGCAGGCAGGATAATGGCGCCAGCCAGACCACCGACGATCATCAACGCCCCAAGGGTCCCGGCATCTGCCGGAGAAAAACCGCGCGGGCGGATAATGCTCTCTACCCAGGTAGTGATCCCATTGAAGATTCCCAACCCAATAAAGGCCACTGCCAGACAGTACCAAAATGGTTTGATTGTCACGGCGTGTTTGAGCCCATCCAGCATCAGGGCGCGGGTTTCCTCTCCGGGGGCACAAGGGGGTGTGGGCGGGGTTTCGCGTGCCAGCAGAACAAATAAAACGGCAGAAAAAGCCGCCACCCCACCGTAAATCATCTGGATGTTTGGGATGGTGAGGGTTTCGATCAGCATCGGTGTCAGGACCATCCCCAAAGCCGTACCAATCAGGCTGGCCAGCGTCACCAAACCAACAGCCGTGGCCCGCCCCTCTTTAGGGAACCATTTTGCCGGGACCGTTGTCCAGGCATTCAGTAAAAAGGGCTGGGCAGCCGCGATCCCGACCGTGCTCCACAGCACCAAGCTGTAATTTTCTCCGGCAAACCCGCGCAAAAGGCCGAACACACCCATCAGCACACTGCCGAATCCCACCGCGATACGAAACCCATAGGTATCGATCATCCAGGATGCCGGGATCGAAAGCGGGATGAAGGCGATCATAAAGGTCATCGACAGCAGCCCGATCTTTAAATCTGGGACGCCGTAAAATTCCGCCGCAACTCCCGTGATGGGGGCATAGGCAATCCAAAGCACCTGGATGGTGATATTGATCAGCATGAAAACTGCCAGCACCACCCATCGATAGCCGTACAACTTGTATTTCTCTTCCATGAAATCTCCTCTAGGGACAGCGTTTAATTCTCGAGCACCCGCAATCTTTTACCTTTAAATACCGTCTACTCCAGATGCCCTCCAAACCTAAAACACCTCCACCCCAAAAGAGGTGCACCTGAAATCAATTCATCGATGGTCGAGTAGGCGGTGTTTTTCCGCTGTATCGAGACCACCCCAATCATCACCAATGTCTGTGGTCTCGATACACCCCGAGAAATTCGCTCGGGGCACTCGACCACTAAGATTGTTTTCAGTTAGATTCTCATTTACCCATGAAAATCACAGCTCCTACTAGCAACCAACTAACTACCTAACTAGCCAACTAACCTATACTTATCAAAATCCGCCAGCGGTTGGTATCCGATCTTCATATAGATGCTGTTCGAGGTCGGGTTGGACAAGTCGGTGAACAAGGAGGTGAATAAAAATCCCTCGTCGAGCAGTTTCTGGCTGAGGGCAGCCACACAGGCAGTGGCATATCCCCTGCGGCGTTTTTCTGGCGGCGTGTACACACCTCCCACTGAACAGCCCGTGCGCGTCGGGCGGGTGCGCAGGCACATCGAGACGATCTCCTCACCATCCTGCCACAAGTACCAGTCTCTCTGAGTGATCCTGTCCACAGCCATCCTCCGGTAAACCTCTGGGCTGCGCGTCTCTTTTCCAAAGCTGTCAATGTCAAAATATCGAACCCATTCGGCTACCAGATCAAGGTGCTCCATTTTCGCCTGGAGCATGTGTCCCGGTATGCCTTCAGGATGGCTGACCTTTTCCAGCCTATACATACGCTGTGCCATGTCCAACTCGATCTTGCCGCCGGTAGTGGCCGCCCACAGTTCTGCAAACTGCCTGCTGTAGGGTTTAACGCCATGCACGTCTGGTGGAGGGAAGCCCTCATGAAGCAGCCCTTGCAACAGCAGCGCCATCCCCTTACCGGCATCCTCATCCAGTGGAACTACCAGCAGCCCGAACGGCGGAGTCATTGTTGACGCCAGAATCACCTCACCATCCCGGCTGACGACCCCAAGATATGGCTCGTAATCACCGTAAAAATGGGGGGTCTCAGCTAGGCGTTCCGCGATCCCGATCATCAGAGAGTTAAGCGCCTCATTCTGGTAAAGGGCATCACCAGCAACATCCAAAAAATCCGCTGCGTGGTTAAAACGGGTCACATTCAGCATCATTTCACCTCAATCCACATCATCAGGGAATTCCCCATAATTTTACCGTACCATCGTACGAACTGGTTGCCAGGTAACGCCCATCAGGGGAAAATGTCAGGGAGGCAATCTTGTCAAAATGGGCAGGGATGCGAGACAATAGTTCGCCGGTTTCAAAGTTATATATATTAATTTGATTTTCGGATGCTATTGCAAAGATTCCATTTATCGGAGATATCACGAGTTCATTCAAATCCCATAATCCATCAATTTTAAAAGGTAAACTCTCGATTAAATTCAAAGTTCCATCTTCAAGCATTTCAAATTTTTCAATCTCTTCCTGAACAGCAAGTATATAGTTGCCATCTGGCGAGAAAAAGACGTTTTTTTCTACCTCCGAGTAGTCTCCTTCAAGGAAGGATACCTCCTAATATGTAGTTACATCAACCACATACAACCCATCTTCTCGCCCACTGAGAAGGAACCGTCCGGTGGGGTCATAATATCCATGCCAGCTCCAATTACCTGCAAATAAATCCTCCACTTCTTGGCCAGTTACCATATCCCAGGTAAAAAGGCCATAATCGTAAACAAACCCAGAAAAATAATTTCCAACAGGAGAAATCTCTGGATTTTCAAAGAAATACCCATTTTCAGAGTGCGTAATTGACCAGACGTCCCGCTCAAGCGGTTGCAATACAACCCTATCTTCCACCCCAAAGTCATTGGTTCTCCGAACATAGACCGTGTCTGTGGCATTATCAAAAGTATATATGTAATCCCCCTCTGGAGACACCGCCATAATAATTTCTCCACCGATAAGTTAGGATCAATTTGTTGAATTGCCCCATTTCCAATAACAACCAACCGAGAATTTTTCCGGTAAATCAGTGCATGCCCATAACATGGGATTTGTTGTTCAAAGTGCCCTGTGTCTAAGCCCCAGATTTCAACCGTATCCTTGGCAGTAGTTGCAGCTAATTTCCGGTTATCGGGACTAAATGATAGATCCAAGTAATCTGGATAATATCCTCCGCTTCGCTCGGATGGTGCAGCTAGTTTGAAGGAGTTTTTATTTCGATCTACACCTATTTGGGATGGAGATTTCAATTCATAAATTTTCTTCCCGGAATTTACATCCCAGATCGAAATATGATTTTCGTACCAAACGTATGTGGCTAATAATTTGCTATTTGGAGAAAAAGCAAAATATACAAATTGGTCGGGGTCTTCTTTGTCAATCTCGAATAACAATTCCCCCGTTTTTCCATCCAAAACCATGCTCCCATCTGTAAGGTAATTTCCGTCCGGAGAAGCAGATACCCATTGGTCAATAAGAATTTCAAAAGTTTCTTTTCCTGTTTTTATTTCATAGTTCCTAATAGAATCGAATTCTGAGGTAATAATAATCTCTTCCCCATCTGAAGAGAACTCAATATTGGTCCCCACCATCTCAGGGTACTTATACAGCGGTTCGGTCTCTCCTACCTGCCAGACGGTCACACCCTGGTCGCCGACCGCCGCTAACTGATCCCCGTCGTAAGAGAAGGATAAGTCGCTGATCTGCTGGTAGCCAGTCACCCAACGGGTAAACATCGAACCGCGGCGGTAGATCAGCAGAGCAATCCGCCCATCGTTTGTGGCGACTGCCATCCAGCGTTCCGTGCGGGTCAATGCCATATCAGCGATCCCGGCCGGGTCCTCAAAGCGCCACACCTCTTCCTGGCGGTCGGCCAAATAGCCGTACACCCCGATGGTGGTCTGCACGATCAGGTAATTTCGATCCGGGGATAGCTGCACATCCACGATGCGCCCTTTACCCAGGCGGGCCAACTCGACCAGGCGACCCGCGTTCTCAGCCGTGATCGGTTCTGATGGTTCGGGAATCGGCGTGTTCTCCCGCACGAAGGTCGGCGGGGTGGCAGTGGGAGTATTGCTTGGGAAAGGGGTATTCGTTGGGGGTAAGGTCTCGGAGGGGAGCGGTGTTTGGGTGGGCAGCGAGCCGGACTGCTGGCAGGCGGAGAGGATGAACAAAGCAAACATCGCTACCGCAAACCATTCTTTCAGCTTCATCCCTACCCTCTCAACCAGCACTGGTCTTTAGAACAAGGCTGCCAGCTGCTGTTCGGTCTATTCAGTCAGGTCGGAAAGAACTAGGTCTGCCTGCTGCAGGCCTTCCGCCGGGTTGGTGGTGGTGATAGCGACACACTTCATCCCGGCGTTGCGCGCCGCCTGCACACCAGGCACGGCATCTTCAATCACCAGACAATCCTTTGGAGGAATGCCAACCAATCGGGCCGCTTTGAGGAAGACATCCGGCCTGGGCTTGCCCGGCAGTTCTGCTCCCGAAACAATCGCATCAAAGAACGGGCGAATTCCGAGGGCATCCACCAGGGCGTCTATGTTCTCACATGGGGCTGAGGAAGCAACCGCCTGCTTCAGACTGTGAGTTCGAAACCATTCCAACCAAACCAGCACACCAGGCAGGGGCCGCACACCCGATTTAATTATCTCGCGGAACATGACCTCTTTTGAGTCGCCAACTTCTCGAACAAACCCAGGATCCAGGTCCTTTCCGAACACATACCTCAAAATGCTGGCGTTGTTCATGCCAAAAGTGGCTTTAAATTCCTCATTGGAGTAATGCTTCCCATATTGAGCCAGGGTCTCCCGCCAGGCAATCAAATGAGCTTGCCCGGTATCGACCAGCACCCCATCCATATCCCATAGTATTGCGAGTGGAAGATTTTTGTTATCCAAGATGTCCCTTTTTTAGGATCGTTTAGACCTGATTATTAGGGTAATTGTACCTCACGAAGACGACCAAACCTTAAAAAAATCACCGTCCAAGAACCTGTCCTATGTTTGACAGATTTTTCTACTATAATAGAAGCACGACTGATTCCCATTCTATAAGAACAGGAGGAACATTTTATGAGACCCGTGTATGCCATATCGGGAGGTGTTTCCAAGTTTGCTAAAGCAAGACCGGACAAGACCTTCCAGGCGATCATCAAAGAGGCCTACGATTATGCCATCCAGGATATCGGGGATCATGGCCCAAGATTATCTCGGCTTGTGCCCTAAACCCAGTCATCGAGTTGAAGGTGGTGGGGCAACTGGAGGTCTGTGCTTCCAGGAAGCCTGGAAATCCGTCGCCAGCGGGCACATGGACATTTGCCTGGCCTACGGCTTTGAGACCATGAGCCACGTGGAGACCTGGAAAGGGAACGAATTTATTGCTCTTGCCTCCGACATTTCATTTGATTACCCTGTCGGGGGTTTTTATTCCGGCTACTATGCCATGATGGTCACCCGCCACATGAAGGAATTCGGCACCACCGTGGAGCAAATGGCGCACGTCAGCGTCAAAAACCACATCAACGCCTACCACAACTCTTACGCCCAAAAACGCAACCGCTATACCATCGAAGATGTGCGCAATGCCCCCATGGTGGCCTGGCCGCTGACCCGCCTGGATATCTGCGTGATGTCCGACGGCGCGGCTGCCACCATCCTGGTCTCCGAGGAAGGGCTGAAGAAACTTGAAGATGCTGGAGCCAAGATCGAGCGCCCATTGGTCAAGGTTACCGGCATCGGCCGCGGTACGGATGCCATGCGTATGGCCGACCGGCCGCATGTCGATTTCGACTACTTCATGGACAATTACGCTACCGAGCAGGAACTGGCCTCCGATGATACC
>JARROY010000147.1:0-8038 GCA_037383445.1 Anaerolineales bacterium
GTGCTTTCACTTCTAAAAATACCGAAAAAAAGCGACGCACTGCGCTGTTTTTGTTTACAACGCCGAATCAAAAAAGGCACATATTGCCTTTTTTGATCATGCCCCAATTGAGATCTGTTCCGAACCACTTTTATAGAGAAAATAAAGCTCAATCGTGCTACTTGCTCGGAATCTTATTCTGAAGGCATGGAATCGTCAAGAAATGCTGGCGAACCCTAATTGTGTGGGGTTTCTCTTGGCGTCGAGGATATTCATGGTATTTCTTGTATAATTGATTACAGGAGCAGCTTATCCATAAAGAATTATGCTTAACACCCTGTTGGGCTGCCTTCATCTAAATATAAAGGGAAAAATGTCACAACAAATTAGAACTATTAGCTTGGATGGAACAAATTGCTACCTTGTAAAAACTGATAGCGGTTATATCCTAATCGATACAGGTTTTCCCTTTCAACGTAGCAAGCTAGAAAATGTGCTTGAAAAGGAAGGCTGCAAACCTGGAAATCTCAAGCTTATCGTTGCAACACATGGGGATATCGACCATACGGGTAATTGTGCTTATCTTCGCGAAAAGTACAAAGTTGAAATTGCAATGCACGAAGGTGATACTGAAATGTGCATGAATGATGGTAAGACAAGGGATAGGGGAAAGATTCCAGCGAATTTTCCAATACCATTATTAGTATTGTGGCTGATAAAAGGTTTTTTGGTTTTTTCGTTTAAACAGGCTGTATGGGGAAAACCATTCGAAAAATTCGAACCGGATTTATTGCTAGAAGAAGGTCAGAGCCTGGCAGAATACGGTTTCGACGCCACGATAATTTATACACCAGGACATTCTAAAGGATCAATATCTGTATTGACCGATGACAACAGGGACCTTATATGTGGTGATTTATTCAGTATTGCATGGGGAAGGATAATCAAATCAATAGATGAAAAAGGACTCAAAAGATTGAAAGAATTAGAGATAAAAAACATTTACCCAGGGCATGGCAACCCTTTCTCAATGCAACAAATATCATAATTAGCCTATCAAAAAAGAAGGGCCGCCCAACAAAGCGTGCACTTGACTGGTGGGATTCGCCCCGCTAAAAAGTCATTGTTCTACACTTGAGCAATTTTCCGTATAATGAGTATAGTCCACGCCCGCCCCAGCGCCAGTAACGCAAACCGTTAGGCGTTTAGCGAAATCCATCGAAAGGCAAGATCTGTACGTCAACCAAAGAGTTAAGGACAATGGGTAAGAGAAATTATCTTATCGAGGGAGTCTCTGGCACGGGCAAAACCTCGGTGGCTGAAGAATTGCAGCGGCGCGGTTATCACGTCATCCACGGTGACCGGGAGTTGAAATATCGGGGCGACCCAACGACAGGGGAACCGGTAAATGAACCTGTCCATGAGAGCGAGAGGAACAAAGCCGTATGGCAACAGGAACATCACCTTTGGGATATAGACAAAGTTAAATCCGTGATCGCTGATCACAGCAAAGCAATCTCTTTCTTTTGTGGTGGTTCGAGGAATTTTTCAAAATTCATAGATTTATTGGATGGCGTTTTTGTTCTTGAGGTCAACGACCTTGACTCATTGTATCGGCGGCTTGATGAGCGCGTGGCGCGAGACCCGGCTGACTGGGGCGGAAAACCAGAAGAAAAGGAACTCATTGCGCGATTGCATCGAACGAAAGAAGACATACCCAGCGACGGAATCGTCATAGATGCAACACAGCCACTTGTCAGCGTCGTGGAAGAAATCCTTCGCCATGTTCGCGCTTAGGGAGTCTTATGCATCTTAAAAACGCCTAACACTGCGTGCACGCGGACGGCTGGATTCTCACCGTTAAAATGGCTTTTTCGTGGCTTTGGTTTTTTTCCGTTTCGTAGGTGAGTTTCGTCCCGCCACACGCAGGTAACGCGAATCGTTAGGCATCTCATAGTATGTAATAATCAGTGAAAGATAGATAACTTGCGATGAAGAAATCCACATTAACAACAAGGTTATTGGGGGTGTTGACACAGGTTGCAATCATTTTGGCTGCTTACATTATTTGGGCACGCCCATTCCAGTTGAGCTGGGGTGCTACTGCATCCGAAATTAACCGATCAATGCCTGGGGATGAAAGACGTGGCAATCCGACATTCCTTGCCACAAGAGCAATCACCATCGATGATACTCCTGAAAACATTTGGCCATGGCTTATCCAGATGGGTTATGGACGAGCTGGATTCTATGGATATGATATTCTTGAGAATCTGGGAAGCGAGAGGGGAATTCACAGTGCTGACCGTATCCTGCCAGAATTCCAGAACTTCACCATAGGTGACGAGGTTCCGATAAGCCGCGTGGCTCATCTTTCCTTTTATGCTATCGAGCCAAATAAATACCTGGTATGGTCAGAAGAAAAAGGAGAATTTCCAGGCGCCTTCACCTGGGCTTTATATCCAATAGACAAAAATCATACACGCTTAGTAAGTCGAATTGGGTGGAATTATCACTGGTCCGATCCATCCTTGCTCGCGCTGGATTTTTTCACTGAGTTTTCAGATCATATAGCCGTACGGGAGATACTGCAAGGCGTGAAGGGTCGCGTAGAAGGCCATTACGATACATTTACCAAACAAACCATGGAGTTCGTAATATATTTACTGCTCTTCATAATCTTCGTTTTCACTCAGTTCTTCATCCTCGTTCGACCACTTACGTTGAAAAAATGGTTAATAGGCCTAGCCTCTGGAGTTGCATGGCTTCTAACCTGGTATGCGCCTATGCCCTTGTGGATTGGAGCCATCCTTGGTCTGCTGGTTATCATAGAATTAGTACAGGTCTCTCGGACTTCTTCGCAGGATGCCTAACAACGCGTGCACCTGACGCTGGGGATTCGTAGCGATTTTTTAGCTTGGTTCTAACTTTTGGTTTATACTGATTATTGAGCATTATCCAGTCCCGCCCACAGGCAGGTAATGCAAACCGTTAGCTGCTTAAGGAGTAAAAATCATGAAAATACTGATAAGTCCTTGTCTTATTGGAATCAGAACTCGGTGGGATGAAAGTTGTGATGAGATTGATGAGTTGATCAATCTTGTGAAATCAGGTCAAGCTGTTTTTATGTGTCCGGAGCAAACAGGAGGGCTGACTACTCCAAGAGAACATTCTGAAACAGAACCAGGTAAAACTGCGAAGGAAGTTCTAAATGGAAAGGCAAAGGTTTTGTCGATAACTAGAAAAGATGTGACGGAGCAATATGTAACAGGTGCACGCCGGATATTGAAATTTTGCCAGGAGATGGGGGTCGAGATAGCGATACTGAAATCTGATAGTCCAGCATGTGGATCTGAACGAACTTATGATGGTACATTTACAGGCACAATAATTCCTGGTAAGGGAATAGCCGCTGAATTGCTTGAACAAAACGGGATCAGGGTCTATAACGAAAAGAACTTTCGGGCTAGCGGCTGTATCTGAATGGCCAAAAGGGAATTTCTTACCAAATGAACCAATAGTCAGTCGTGGCTTCAAATTGATTCACATTTTATTGGGGCTGGTTTTGTAGAATAATCTTAATGGTCAAAAAAATTGCAGCTAGCAAGGTGTGCACTGGACGCTGGGGATTCTGCCGCATTTTCAAGCATTTTTCCGGCTTCGAGTTTTCTCTGCTCCCAAACAGAGTCCACGCCCGCCCCAGCGCCAGTAACGCAAACCGTTATGTGGCTCTAGAGTCAGTCGCATGGTTTGTTGAAGAGATTTGAATTACAGGTACTACTAACAAAAGGAATTTCCGTATGGCTCGCTTGATCTTCACGACGAACATGTCACTCGATGGCTACACAGAGGATATGGATGGTAGGTTTGACTGGACAGACCCAAGTGATGAAGTGTTCCAATTTATCACCAACCTCATACGCGCGGAAAGCACGCATCTCTACGGACGTCGAACGTATGAGAACATGATGGTTTGGGAGACCGACCCCAACCTAGCCGGTCAGTCTCCACTCACGCACGACTTCGCGCAGGTCTGGCAGGCTGCTGACAAAATCGTATACTCCAGGACGTTGGAGGCTGTATCCACGCGCAAGACGCAAATCGAGCGAATCTTCGATCCTGAAGCCATTCGACGACTGAAAGAGAGCGCCGAACAGGATATCCACATCGGTGGTGCTCAGCTAGCTGCCCAGGCGTTTCGAGCAGGGTTGATCGATGAGTGTCATCTATTCATCAAACCGATCATCGTGGGAGGTGGCAAATCAGCGCTCCCTGACAACGTTCGATTGGAGCTTGAGCTTTTGGATGAACGCCGCTTTGGCAACGGTGAGGTTTTCCTCCGTTACCGAGTAAGGCAAGGAAAAGCCACCTAACACGGCGTGCACGCGGACGGCTGGATTCGCACCGTTTTTTGAGTAATTTCTACGCCCCAGCACTTTCTCATCGGACGGCGTCCCGCCGTCCGCCCCAGCGCCAGTAACGCAAACCGTTGGTTGGCTTGTGAATAATGAAAAATATAAGCAGGGTTGAACAAAGGAAAGTTGAAATGAGCAAGAGAACACAGCCCCGGATCTGGACAACAAAAACGTATAACAGATTGTCCCGTTACTATGATACCTTCATGAAATACTTCTTTCCTATTGGTGAAAAAGGTCGAGAGAAAATAGTAGAGAAGCTGACCTCTGGTTCAGTACTTGATGTGGCTTGTGGTACGGGAACTCTGCTAGAAATGGCAAAAATGAAGGGGTTGGAATGTTATGGTATTGACATTTCAGAAGGGATGCTAGATCAAGCAAAGAGAAAGGTTCCAGATGCCGTAGTAAGGCAGGCCAGTTATTATGAGATTCCATACCCCGAAGAGAGCTTTGACCATGTAGTAGCGACCAATGCGCTTAGTGGTGACTTTATCGATGCAAGGAAAGTGCTCTTAGAAATGATCCGGGTATGCAGAGGTGGCGGGTGGATATTCATAGCTGAGTGGCAGAAAGCGGAGAAAGATACCTTTTTGGAGCGATTAGTGGTTTGGTTTGCGAGTCTGAACGATGATGCGCCGAAAGATTATATTGCGATATTTAGAGAAATGGGGTATGAGCCAGAAGTAGATGTTCTTGACAAAAGATACTATGTATATGGCATAAGGAAGTAGTTCAGGTCAGATACCAAGCCACCCAACCCAAATTGCACCTGACCCGGCTTGCGCCGGAGGGTACGCGGCACCAAAAGCTAAGATCGGCTGCGATTGAAGAAGCTTCAGAAGCCAAAACGCCGAGCAGGTTACGCCCTTGTTGGGCCAAGAAAAACCGCCGAAAGGCGGTTTTGAAATTGTGGGGGGAAGGAAACTCGAACCCTCAACCAAAAAACTGATCAAACACCTGAGTAGACTCAACCCACTTTTTCCATCAAATCTTGTGCTTTCTCTCTAGAATCAAACCTTAACATGGACAAAAAATGCTCAAGATCAACTTGAGCATTTTTGCATGCCCCACCTGGGATCTGTTCCGAACCACACCCTTCCCAAGAATGTTGGGGAAATACGGCTTGATCACTTTACTTGCCCAAAATCTTAGTCTGAGTTATTGCCGCCGTCAAGGAATGCTGGCGTTATCTAAGGTTATAAGAGACAAAAATCACCTGGATCATGCACTTTACCGTTCCAGCGGATTTGTGGACATTGGGCCGTATGCAGAGAGTGAAATTCCAGATGAGTACAAAGCATACTGGGTATTTATGGAAAAAACACTGGTCTGAAAACTCTGCGGATTTGTGGACATTGGGCCGTATGCAGAGAGTGAAATTCCAGATGAGTACAAAGCATACTGGGTATTTATGGAAAAAACACTGGTCTGAAAACTCTTGTTTGGTAATCCGTTCGCCCTAACACCGCGTGCACCCGACAGGTGGATTCTCACCGCTAAAATGGCAATTTTCGTGGCTTTGGGGTTGGCCCGTTTCGCGGGCGAGTCCACGTCCCTCCAGCCGCCTGGTAACGCGAGCCATTGGGAAAAGAAAAAACCGCCGAAAGGCGGTTTTTAAATTGTGGGGGGAAGGGGACAGAACCCGAACCGCTTTTATTTATCTTTTCTCAAATTTCTTATTGTTAGTCGATTCCAAATATTGAATGTTATATGTGCGTGTTAGTTGAAGCAAATAAGTAAAAATCAACTTGTTTTTCAAAACCCATTGAAGCGTACAAAGTTTCTGCCATGGGAGTTGAATGCAATACTGCAATCTCATATCCTTCTTTTCTCATTTCATGGAGCGCATGTAAAGTAAGTAACCGAGCTAATCCCATTCGACGGGCTTCGGGCTTTGTTGCTACAGCATATATTCCTACTGAATTCTCAGAACGAAAAATTGCAACCTTTGATACTGGTTTACCGTCTTTCCAAGCTTGCCAGGCTGATGCCTTTGATTCGGGCTTTCCAAATTGAAACGGAGTAATTATTTCTTTATAAATTTCAATATTTTCCTTTGGGATTGACCATCGCCAAGTAGCAAATTCTATAAATTCTTGTTTTCCTTGTTTTTCTATCACCTCTTTAATTTCAATGCCAGGAGGAATTTCAGGTGTATCAGGCAAGTTGGATAATGTTCGCGCCATGCCCGGCAAAACCTCAATTTCAATAAGTCCACGTTTTTTTAATCTTTTCGCTAAATCTTTTGGTTCAGAAGAAGGTGTAACTATCCATATAAATTGATGGTGATCTTCGCTGAATTTTTCAATAATTTGATCAATTTCCTTATCCACATTATCATTCAATTGAAATTTCAAGACAGCGTTATAAGGAATAGTCGAAAGCGGAGTTCGATACCAGATCACGTTCTTATCTTCATGTAGTTCTGAATTCTTGCCTTTGCCAAAATGTGCCCAAGTTTCCCATAAATTGGCTTCTAATTCATGTAAATATTTTTCTTTGAGACTAGAATTAGATTTCATCATTTGGATTTTCTCCTCGATCGACAATTAGAGAAATACAATAGGATTTATTATACTTGAATTCCAGAATTACGCTCTTTATGATATTGGCCTTGGAAATATAAAAGAATCCTTGAAGATATTTATAATTCAAGTTTAACTTATGAAAGCGATTAAAACACTAAAAACCGCTTTTCGGCGGTTTTTAAATTGTGGGGGGAAGGGGATAGAACCCGAACCGCTATTTCAATTGTTTATCGAATAATTATAACCTTGCAATGAATAATAGGATATGAACTTCTGCTGGTGAGAACGCGAGCCTGTTACTTAGTGACAAGCTCTTCTTTTTTGTGTAATATTGAAAAAAATATTAGTGACGATTTATCTAACTGAGGAGAAAATATGATTGGCCATGATTTCCCCCCTCCTGGCGAATTCATTGAGGTTAATGGACGAAAAGTGCATATTCAACGTATTGGTACAGGTTTTCCAACAGTAATATTTGAATCAGGTTTGTTCGCGGATTCATATGCTTTTTATCAGGTTCAATCTAAGATTTCGGAAATTACCAGTACGCTTAGTTACGATAGAGCAGGAATGGGCTATAGTGATTCCAGCCCGAACCCACCACGCCGGGCGAGTGTTTTTGCAGAAGAATTATTTGATTTATTGCAAGCGTTGAAAATTGCTGGGCCTATTATCTTTGTGGGGTGGTCGGCAGGCGGTATTTATGGCCGAGAGTTTGCACGTCAGCATCCAGAAATGGTTTCAGGAATGGTTTTTATTGATAGCGCCCATGAAAACCTTCGCAGTCGGCAGCAAGCAGACCCTGTTTTAACTGAATGGCTGAAGGAGCCTTTTGACCAAATTCGGATGTTTACTAAATTTAGTAAAATGACTCGCGAGGAGGTATTAAACGAAATAGAGAGCTTTCAGTTCCCAGATTATTACACTGACCACCAACTCAAATACTATAAAGATATCAGTCGCCCTGAACGCTTTGCATATTACTTAACTCTAGCATCTTTTTTTGAAAAAGATGCAACTCAGGGGGAAAACATGCTTAGTTCATTAGGAAATATGCCCTTAGTTGTGATCACAAAAATCGCGACCAAAATGCCAACTCAAAGTGAAGAAATTAAT
>JARROY010000148.1:0-5665 GCA_037383445.1 Anaerolineales bacterium
CGTCAATCCCGGCTTTGCACAGCCATTCGAATAATCGTTTTCCACTGCCGGCGTTAAATGGGCGGCCCGCTTCCACCTCGGTGATCCCTGGGGCCTGCCCGATGGTCATCATCCGGGCGGTGTGGGTGCCCTGTGTCACGGCTGGCGGTTGAACCCAGTAATCTGCCTCCAGGCATTTTCGGCAGGCGCGCATCTCCAACTGGAGCTGGGCAAATGTCTCTCTGGTTGGGGACATGATTACAGGGCTTCCCCGCTGATCTCGATCCAGGTTTTCTGGAAGAGCAGGGCATCTTCTTCCATCACCGGGCTTTCGCATAAAATCCTGCCGGCACAGCCGTATTTGTGCAGGGCTTTGAAGAGAGCGCGCAACTCGAAATCGGACTCTTCCATCGGCAGATGATTCTGCTCCCCTTTCTCAGTGTACTCAATCCCGCTCAAATGGCAGGAGAGGTTTTTCAGGCTCCCATCCTCCAGCATGGCGGCGTACTTTTCCAAAACCCGGCACCATTCGTCGTAGCTGTTCATACTGCCGTCCCCGGTGCGGGCATGCAGGTGTGCAAAATCCAGGCAGGGTTGGACACCTTCGATGGCTTTGCTCATCTCAAGCGTATCTTCGAGTGATCCAAGCATGGCGGATTTGCCCATCGTCTCCGGTCGCAGTGTGACCGGGTTTCCATCAGATCGCAGTTCTTCTATGCACCCTGCCAGGCGTTTGATCGCCGTTGGCAGCACCTCTTCGGGCGGGTTGCCAAAATAAGAACCGGGGTGGAAGATGATCTCTGTTGCGCCCGCCATGTTGCCGTAATGCGCGGCGTCCATCAGGCGTTGGCGGGATTTGGGCCATTCTTCCTCATCCGCATTCAGGTTAATGTAATATGGGGCGTGGACACTGAGGAGCACATCGTGCTCTGCCCCGGCTTGTTTAATCTTCTCACAGGTAGACTCGCTGACCCGCACCGAGCGCACCCAACCGAGTTCAAGTGCACCCATGCCAAGTTCCCGAGTGTAGATGGCTGCACCAACACTACCGCCTGGTTTTTTGGGAGTCTTGATTGGTGAGCCAACTGTTCCAAAACGAAATGAGAGGGGCATCGGATGTCCTTTCTTTTTTTATTAATAATCGGGTTGATCAATAAACGAATTCGAGCTGTTATCTTAAACTCGAGGATATCGAGGGTGATTATAACAAAGTTCGGGGTAGATAAAACCGAAAGCTAGAATCCTTCAGGAATCCTCCCCAAATTTATACCGAATGAAGGCTCTAGGGGACAATCTTTGCCAGCAGCGGCGGTCCAAGGACAATAATCCCGATGATAGCCGCAGTGATCGAGGCAATTAGAACCGCAGCCGCGCCCACATCTTTCCCCACTTTTGCCAAGGGATGCGTGTCATGGGTCGCCAGATCCACAATCACTTCAAGTGCGGTGTTAAAAAATTCCGCCGTCCATACGAAGGCGATGGCGACAATGATCAGCGCCCACTCCAAGCGCTCAAGTTTGAGCCAGATGCTGATCCCGATCACCGCAACCGACGCCAGAGCGTGAATCCAGGCATTGCGCTGAGTACGGATGACATACCACCAGCCGTTGAAGGCATATTTGAATGAGGCAATTCGGGAGCGGAAAAATTCAAACACCATCGGTTTTGTTTTGTCCAGATTACTCGGTTGGACGGGCCTGGATCTGTAAGGCTGCCAGAATGGAATTCTGAAGAGCCCACATGGCCTTCTTTTCTTCCGGCGTTGTGTGGTCATATCCCAGCAGGTGCAGCAGTCCGTGCACCAGCAGTAATTTGACCTCTTCCTCAGGAGGATGCCCGGACGCCGCTGCCTGATGGGCAGCAGTTGGATACGAGATGAGGATATCACCAAGGTAGGGGTTTCCACTGTCCGGATTTTGAAAGGACACTGGAAAAGAGAGCACATCGGTCGGGGCGTCAATTCCCATATACTGCAGATTGAGCTGCTGCAAAGTGTCATCGCCGGTGACCTGCAAACCGAACTCGCTTTTTGGGTCGGTGTCCGTCAGTGAAAAGACTTGATTGGAAACAACCTCAAGGCTGATAGGGTCAACCAAATCCTGGAAGGATTGATCGATCTCGATGTCAATCATCTGGGATCCTCTGCCGTGGAGGGTTGTTCTGGTGCGATGGTTTCGCTTAATTTTTGCCGGGGGACGGTGATGGCATCCATTTTAGGGTATTCAATTCGCGGGTGGTACACACCACGCAAAGTTGTTGAAAACGAATCGATGATTTCTTCCAAGTTTTGCAGAGTCAATTTAGTATCATTGAGTTGGCCGTTCTTGAGTCGATTTTCGACCACGTCCCTGATGAGAGCCTGCGCCGCTTCCGCCGTTTCGGGACGTTCAGCACGTGCCCTGGCTTCTACACCATCCGCCAGCATCACCAATGCTGTTTCTCGAGATCTCGGTTTAGGGCCTGGATACGTAAATAAGCTGGTATCAACTGCCTGCGAATCTCCCCCTGCTTCCTCGACCGCATTATGGTACTGGTAACGGGTCATCATTGTGCCGTGATGTTCCAGTACAAAATCTTGGATACGTTTTGGCAGGCGGTATTTTTTGACCATTTCAACCCCATCTGAGACGTGCTGGATGATGATTGCCGCACTTTCGGCTGGGGAGAGGTCTTCATGAGGATTTTTGAATCCGGGGACTTGATTTTCAATAAAATATTGTGGGAAGCGAACTTTTCCTGCATCGTGGTAGAGCGATCCGACTCGAGTCAGGAGCGTGTCGGCGCCGATTCGTTCTGCTGCCTGTTCTGCTAAGTTGGCGATCTGGAGGCTGTGCTGGTACGTGCCAGGAGCGTTGCGCAGGATATCCTGCAGCAGTGGGTGGTCTGGTCGTGAGATCTCCAAGAGCTGTAAAGTGGTTGTTAGACCCATGAGGTGGGCGAGTAAATACTGCAGAAGGATGGTAAGACTCGCTGAGGCTAACCCATTAAACCCCGAAGCCGCCGCGAGCTGAAACAATCCAACTGAATCGAGCAGCGGGTCCGGCAGTCGGAAAGCAACCAGGACAACAACCCCCGCGACAGCAACGCTAAACCCTGCCCAAAAGAACGTCAGCAGCCGGTGGATGTTGCGCAGCATGAGCACACCAAAAGCACAGCTGAAAATGTAGAACAAGGTCAGTTCATAGGTGTTAGGCAGGCCATGAGCGGCAAAAATTGCCAGCGGTAACGAGAGGATTACCGCTGCCCGGGAACTGATCAACGCTGCAATCAACATCCCAAACCCAGCCAGCGGATACATATAAGGGACGACCGTCCGGTTTGGGATAAGCATGCGGGCGCCATACAAGAACACCAAAAACAATATCGCCATCAGGAGCAGGCTGGTTGTGTTAGAGCGAAGATCTGGACGTTGGGAAAAGTAAAGAGCAACAAAAGAAAAATTGATCGCCACCAAAGCCAGCACACTGACATTGTCTTTCCAGGTTGTTTTGGGTTCCAGCAAGCCAAACTGTCTGAGCGCTTCCAGATCCGATTGCGTAATCACATGGCCGCGCGGTACGATCGTTTCTCCAGCAACATACCCTTGGATAACAGGTTGTACCGACTGGCGAGCGGCATCCTGCTGGGTCTCAGTTAATTCACTACTGAAAAAACTGTTCGGTGCCACAAAAGCTGAACTGATCTCGATAACCAGTTGGGGCAGGTTTCCTTGTAAGGAGAAGCTTACCAAGCTGGGGATGGTACGCCGGGCTTCTTCCAGCTTATCTTCCCGGATGGTGCTGCGCATCACCTGGCCTAAAACATTCTGTGTTTCAGAGCGCACCGTTTGCCAGTCGTTATCCGAAAGATCAAGGATTTGTTTCGCAGTCTCGGTTTGTAGATGAATGGATTGGATTTTGGCTAAATCGGCTTCTTTTTGGGCCTGGTTGGCATACGTATCTTCCCGGACGGTTGTAATAAAATCGAGTACATCACGTAATAGTGCCAGCTGGTTTCGGGCCACAGATGGATCAATAGGTGTGTATTGGGCGGGAACGGCGTCTGCCGCTTCTTCTCGGATGAGTTCTGTTAGAACCTCACTTTGGTACGATAGCGCCCGCGGGGCGAGGATATCTTGTGCGGCGACATCTCCTATAGACAGCTGGGTCGATGCAGATGGGTTGTTAAGGGGGAAAATAAGGAATATCGCGCTGACGACCGCAACCAGAAACAGCAAAAGCCAACCAAGGATCGTTTGGCTGATCTGTATCTTCTGTCGCGGTTTAGGAGATGACTGCATGATGACCAGCTAAGCTACTGCTGTAAGAGCTGGCGGACAATTTGGCTTACCTGTCCACCGTCTGCGCGTCCCTGAATTTTTGGCATGATGGATTTCATCACATTACCCATATCACCCATCGAGGTAGCGCCTACCTCGGCGATGCTTTCTTTAACCAGGGCGATAATTTTTTCCTGGCTGAGTTCTTCGGGCATAAATTCCTTCAGGACAGCCAATTCTGCCTCGGCGCGTTCCACAAGATCTGGACGTTCAGCTTTTACTGCATCCGCAATTGTATCCATCCGTGCTTTGGCTTCTTTTTGAACAATACGCAGAACCTCGGCTTCTTCCAGTTCTTGCTGTTTGTCTATTTCTGCTTCTTTCATCGCGGCCATGACCAGGCGCAGCGGAACCTTACGAACCTCATCTTTGTTTTTCATGGCATCGGTGAGAGCTTTTTGGATCTCGGTTTTCAAACTCATCTTTGTCTTATTCTCCTATCGGTCTGGCTGTTGGTTCCCCATCTCCAGAGGGGATCCTCGCCGTTCCGACTCTAGTCTGCTGGAGGTTGTTAGGGGTTGGTAACGATAAAATTATCGAAAATGACCTCGGTTTGTGTGGCGGTGAACGTTCCGGCCAGCAGGCCAACGTCTCCGGTAACAAGATCGGAATCAAAACCCTCGATGGCCAACACCCCATTGACATATAGAGAGAGCCTATCACCAACGCATTCAGCGCGCAGTTTGTTGCTGGCCATCCCGGTGTTGATCGCTTCGCTCTCGACCCAATCTGTCAAATACTCAAGGTCACTACCTTGGAATCGTTTCCGGATGGCCGCATAGCCATCTCCACTGATCACCAGGGCGTACCAGTTGTCTAAATCGGTTTGTCGGCAGATTATTCCGTACTGGTTGTCTTCTTCATCGGTGATCATTTCAGCATCGACCTCAATCACCACGTCTTGGAAGGTGCGGTATGGGTTAGCCCAATAGAAAAAGGTATCGGTATATACTCCGATCAAATATCCGTCGCTCAGGTAATCGGTGACTCCTTCTTCATCATTGAACCGGTCCCAGCCGCTTTCCGGGTTCGAGAAATCGTCCTGGAAGAGGATATTATCTACCGGTTCTTCCGTGGGAGGAGGAGGTGGAGGCGGTGTTGTGGTGGGTGGAGGAGGGCTGGTTGGAATCAGAGTCGGTGTGGAATTTCCCCCGGATAATGTTGCACAGGCCAGCGAGGCCGCCGCGACGGTTACCAGGATGAGCAGCAATTTCATTTTGTTGTGCATAGGAGCTTTTCTCCTTGTTTTTTGGATTAATCGATTGCTAGAATCGTAAAAATTTCTGGTTTCATTTTACCCCATCGGGTACTGCATCGGGTGGCCACCGATCAGATGGAGGTGGAGGTGCTGAACTTCCTGATGGCCGT
>JARROY010000148.1:5692-7443 GCA_037383445.1 Anaerolineales bacterium
ATCCTCTACCTGAAAGGTGTTGTTGTTGGCAATATGTTTATTAGGCACAATCAGCACGTGGACTGGGGCACGCGGGTTGATATCATTAAAGGCAGTGATCATCTCGTCCTGATGGACGATGTCGCTTGGTATCTCGCCGGCGATAATCTTACAAAAAATGCAGTCGGGATCTCTCATGGTTTCTCCTCACAGCTTGGAACAGGGAAGGTTATAAAAATTCGGACTTGGCCTAATGCACCTGTAGCGATGAGCGTAATTGTACCTAAATTAACTTATATTGTATCAGGGTATTGGGAAATTCTGCCTTCAAAAATCATGCGTTTCTGGTTCAGACTCATCAATTGGGTTGAGGTGACTTTATTCCAAACCGGCCTATCGCTTTCGGCTTGAACACGCAGGTAATTATCTGTCAGGCCTGTCAGGTGCCATTGGCTGGTAGAGGCTATGGGGTGAGCGCTTTCCCACAAAACCTTGGCCTCTTGTCCGGTAAAGCGGCTGTGATACGCTCTGGCGCTCCGTTCAGTCGCTTCTCTGAGGGCGGCATTTCGCTGCTTTCGGGTGTAGTTGTGCACCTGATTGGGCATCTTGGCAGCAGCGGTGCCCGGCCTGGCGGAATAGGTAAAGACATGCGCACCGGCAAATTCCATCGATTCGACAAAATCCAAGCCTTCGAGGAATTCCTCCTCAGTTTCGCCGGGAAAGCCAGCGATCAGGTCGGTGGTGATGGCGACGGCAGGGATGCGTTCCCTGGCTGCCCGTACGAGCTTGGCAAACGCTCCTGGGGTGGTTTTACGCGCCATGCGGCGCAGAACCGTTTTGCTCCCCGATTGCAGCGGCAGGTGCAGATGGCGGCATAAGCGCGGGTCCTGCCAGAGATCGAAGAAGTTCTCATCCAGGTTCCAAGGTTCCATGGAGGAGACTCTCAGCCGCTTCACATCCGTATCCGCCAGTAGATGACGGATAAGATCACTGAGATGTTGGGGTGAGGAAAAATCCTTTCCCCAGGAGCCGAGATGTACCCCCGTCAGGACAACCTCCTTGACGTCGGCCTCCAGAGCGAATTGGACATCCCTGACCACCTCGTGGACCGGCCTGCTGCGGCCCTCTCCGCGCGCCAGTGTGGTGATGCAGAAGGTGCATTTGTTGTTGCAGCCATCCTGGACTTTGATGAACGCCCGGGTGCGCATACGGCTTCCAGGAACTGGCTGGCGCTGGAGTTCCTCGTCCTCGAGCTGATCGAGGGAGATATCCAGCAGGTCTGCCACCAGACGGTCTTTGTTCTGGTTGGGGACTACCCGGACGACCCCAGGCAGTTTGGCCACGGCATCGGGACGGACGCTGGAGAGACAGCCGGTGACCACAATCTCTTCGATGCCGGCTTGGTTGGCCTGGCGCACTTTCTGGCGAGAATCGGAAGCCGCAGCCGCGGTCACTGTACAGGTGTTCAGCACCATCAGGTCGGCTTCTTCCATCGTGGCGACCAGAAGATGCCCGGCGGCAGTCAGCTGGCGAGCATAGGTTTCGATTTCGCTTTGGTTGAGACGGCAACCAACCGTGTCTAAGTAAACTTTCATCCTTCTACAGCAGTCCTTCGATTCCCGGCATTGGGAATAAGTATGGCAGCCTTTGACTGTCAGCCGGATAGGTGGGCGTATTTTAACATAAATAAGGGCAAATTTGTCTTACACAAACTTAGCTGCCGGCTCTTGAGGTTTTATGGAAAATAAAGTTTGAGGAATTTTTCAGCTTGG
>JARROY010000149.1:0-5661 GCA_037383445.1 Anaerolineales bacterium
CGTGATGTCCGACGGCGCGGCTGCCACCATCCTGGTCTCCGAGGAAGGGCTGAAGAAGCTCGAAGCTGCTGGAGCCAAGATCGAGCGCCCATTGGTCAAGGTTACCGGCATCGGCCGCGGTACGGATGCCATGCGTATGGCTGACCGCCCGCACGTGGATTACGACTATTTCATGGACAACTATGCCACTGAACAGGAACTTGCCTCCGATGATACCCGTGCCTATTACAAAAAGCTCTGGGATCACGGCACCCGCTACCCGGGCATTCACTCCTTCCGGGCTGGGCGCACGGCTGGCAATATGGCGTATAAACACGCTGGCATTTTCAACCCGCTGGAAGAATTGGATTTCGTTGAACTTCACGACGCCTATACCTCGAGTGAGATCCAGACTTACGAAGACCTTGGTTTGTGCCGCTACGGCGAAGGTGGCGAGTTTGCCGCCTCTGGAAAAGCCTTTATGGAGAATATCGACTATGGGCTGAAGCTGGCCGACGATCCGGTCTGCCCGGTCAATCCATCGGGAGGCTTAATCGCCTGCGGGCATCCGGTTGGCGCCACCGGCCTGATGCAGGCTGTATTTGCCATCTGGCAGCTGCAAAGCACCGTCGGCAAACACTTCGGAGACGACACCCTGCAGCTCAAAGACCCCAAGCGCGGCGCAATTCACTCCCATGCCGGGACCGGCACCTATGTCACCGTCAGCATCTTGGAGAAGGAGGACTAGACATGGCTAAATTACCCGATAAAAGAGAAGAAACCCTAGGCGGCTATATCGTTCACGGGATCCCCTTCCCGGTCGATACCGATCCGGAAAGCCTAGCCTTCCTCAAGAGGATGGCCCCCATCCAGATTGAGCAGGATTATAAGATCACCTATCTGCACTCCTACGCCCAGGACAGCCCGTGGTTTGCGGGGCTGACCCAGAAGAAACTGCTGGCCAACCAAGACCCCGAGGGAGGTTATACTTACGCCAACCCGCGCGGCCATGATATGTATTCCGGGGCAGAAACTGTCTGGATCGACATCACCGACCGGCCAGCCAAGATCCATGCCTTTACCGTCTGCCATTTTGGTTCGGAAGAATTCCTGCCGGAGACGCCTTTCATCCTGGCATTGATCGAGTTTGAGGGTGTCAACACCCTGCTGCTCACCCGCCTGATGGGGATGGACCCGATGGAGGCCACCCTGGATTGGATCGGGATGGATGTCCAACCGAACTTCCTGAGCAACAGCAAGCTCAAGCCCACGGATGTGTATTTCACACCCAAAAAATAAATTACAGACAATATTATGCAAAAACAGGCAGCTATGGCTGCCTGTTTTTATATGGGGTAAAGGGAGTTACTTCTTTTCGCTGTCTTGCTGTTCCCGGTCTTCCTCAGTAAATGAAACATCCTTACTGCGCGCAGCACGGTAGTCGGAAATCCTTGCAGATGCAGATGACCACGCTGCGGCAGTTCCATGAGCATCCTTGTCAAAAGACATTGCAGAAGCTGCACGAATTCCACTGTCCAGCGCATCACGGATTGCTGCTAAATCCGCACTCAGGAAAACAAACTGCCAATCGTATTTTTCCTGTTTTTCCTTAATCATTTTCTGAATCTGGTCTTTCCGGAACTCACGACTAGAGTTCTCCTGACCATCCGTGATAACAACCATCACGACACGTTCTGGTCTGTCGTCCTCGTCCAACTGGGACAATCCTTGTTCCAGATCGTTAATGCCGCGCCCCATTGCATCCAGCAACGGGGTGCTAGCGCGTGGCACAAATGTCTCCCTAGTCAGTTCTGGAACATCTTTTATATCTTTAAACTTATGTACAACCTCGTATGGGTCCTGAGTATCAAATTGCACAAGTGTGAGCGTTGCTAAACCCGGCTCATTTTTTTGCTGATTTAAGAACGTGTTGAAACCTCCAATAGTATCGTCACGAATTGATTCCATTGATCCTGTTCGATCAAGTATCACAGCGATATGCGTGTAATCTTTTTTCATTTAAATTCTCCTTTCTGCCTAGCAGTTTTCTCAATAGACAGTTTATCAAACCATCTTTATTGTAACCAATTTTGGGTGATTTCATTATTAGACTTTGGTGATGTGTATCTCAAGACGAAATGTGTTTATACATCAACTCCCCTTTGCATCTCCGATTAAGAAAATATGGTTTTTTCGCAGTTCTAAAATTTTGAAAACAAATCTCTGATATTTACTCGGGGTTTTCTTGTTTATTATCCTAATTCCTGAGTAGCGAGGGCTTCTTCAACAGCTGAATTAATTTTGATCGGCTCTATCTTGATCGATGGTTCAAAAATGGTTTTACCTTCTTCAAGTTCGCGCAGAATAGTTTCACGGAGAGAATTCATCGATTTGGTCGCTTGTTTCACGATAATATTTTTAGAAACCCAGTTGTCAATCACTGCCAAAAACCGGTTGCCGATCGCCTTTCCCCAATACATGATTAATTTTGAACCCGTCTCCGTTGGCACAATCCGGTGGGTATAATTGGCGCTCATGCCGAGAAAGTGGGGTTGATGGGTCGTATACTGCTCAAAGGGTTCCCAATCCAATATGGTTTGGAAAACCCTATTTTTTCCATGCGCACAAACGTAGACGGCATCTACCCCAGTCCGGCCCTCTTGTTGGTTTAATACTTCCTGATAGTCAGAACCTAACATCAGCGCCCGGTATTCCGATTTGGTGACATAGTTCCATAAGATCATCGGCGGAACTGGAAAATCGTTTTCGATAATCAGCAGAGCATCTTCTTCTGTAACAACCACCCGCATCTCATTTTTCTTTTTGCTCCAGACCTCATGCAGATCCTGCACATAACCTTTTATCTTCCCCACATTCGGATAATGGTCTTCATGGGTCGGCAGGTTAATAAATAACGCATCTTCCTGCAGCACCTGTGTGACTGCTTCCGAATAAAAAGCATAGGCTTCAAGCCCAAGTGTTTCTGCAATCGTGTTCTTAAGCAGGCGATGAACGATGTTGACATCGTTGCCCACAAGTTCGGCGTAATTTCCGATCCTCTGGGTAGAAAACTGTCCGTAATGGATGAAGAATTTAAGGTCAAGGCTTGGCAGGTTGCGGCAGGCATTGCAGGTGCAGGATGTATTGATGATCATCAGGTCTAGTGCTTTACGAAATGCGGCATATGTGTTTTCGACGATCTCGATCAACGTTTGACCCTGAAAGATGCTGCCCTTATTTACATAAGAAAATACCGCATCACCTTCTAACTTAGAGATGACCAGCGGTGATTTTGTATGATCAACCAAAATATTGAGCAGATCTGTGAGACTGTCGCGGGCATGCTCTAATTCTGATTCATTCAGATAGGTGGAATATCCGGAAATATCTGAAATAATTAAAAAACCTTCCTGTATCATTTGGACAACCTGATAATAAATCGTTTATAAAACAAACCTTATATATCATACCCGATTTATCAAATTATTTGTAAAATAAAAAATTCTTCTCGTTCGCACCACTGATTAAATAATCGTGACCTCTGCCCCCTCGTAGCTGGTCTCCAACTCAAAAATACGAGCACCCAGCCCAGCCGCCTCAAAGGCCTGCTGCATTGCCAGCCCAATCGCCGGGTCGATCTGGGAAGAGAAAGCGATCAGACTTGGCCCTGCACCAGATAAAGCTACCGCCCCAGCACCGGCCTGTTTGGCCGCTTCCAGTGCCGCAATTGCCCCGGGGATCAGCGGCAGGCGGTATGGTTGGTGCAGGCTATCCTTCATCGCAATTGCCAGCAGGGTCAGGTCACCCGTGCGCAGCGCTTCGGTGACCAGCACAACCCGGCTGAGATTGTAAATTGCGTCCTGGCGGTCGACCTGCTTTGGCAGAATCGACCGGGCGTGCTGGGTGGGGAAATCAAAATCTGGCAGCACCACGGTAGCATGGATGGCGCCGTGGTTGGCTCTTGCCGGCAATCGCATTGAAATCACCCGGTCTTGGTGGACAATCGAGGCCACCAACCCGCCGAGCATCGCCGGAGCCACGTTATCGGGATGGCCTTCTGTCTCAATCGCCAATTTAAGGATTTCTTCATCAGAGAATGGATTCTCCAGCAGGGCATTCGCCCCAAGCATACCGGTCAGCATGGCGGCCGAACTGGAACCCATCCCTGAACTGAGCGGAACCCGGTTGAGGCAGTCAATCTGGAGTCCCGGGCAGGGTTTGCCAGCCAGGTCAAAAAGCTGTAATGCGGCTTGCGCCACAGCATTCTCAGCATTGGTCGGTAAAATCTCGGCACCCTCTCCCACAACCGATAGGGATATTTGGCCATCTTCCCGCAGCACGAAGTCGGCTTCATTCCACAGGTTCAGCGCCAGACCTAAAGCATCGAAGCCAGGACCCAGGTTGGCGGTGGTAGCAGGTACTTTCACATGGATTTTCATGAATTCGCCCTTCTCAGACATGACCCCCAGAAAACAGAAACTCCTCCAAAAGATCAATATCAGGCTCTAAGACGAAAGGCTTAGGCATGGATTGCGTCACAATGTTGGGGTCTTTCAGCCCATGTCCCGTGCAGATAGCGACAATTCGCTTACCATGTGGATCCAGTCGGCTATTGGCAATTTCAGATTCCAGTCCCGCAAGGCCAGCCGCCGAGGCGGGTTCAACCCAAATCCCTTCCATTTCAGCGAGTTTGCGCTGCATCTGGATGATCTGATCATCCGAGACGGCAACTATGTGACCCCCGGAGTCTTCCGCCGCCTGCAAAGCCTGGTCGCCGCGGGCTGGTTTCCCAATCCGGATGGCCGTCGCAATCGTTTCCGGATTCTCAACATCATGCCCCAGCACCAGCGGAGCTGCTCCAGCCGCCTGGGCACCCAACAACTTAGGTAAGCCAGTCCCTTTCGAGCGATGGTACTGACGGAACCCAGCCCAATACGCGGTGATATTTCCCGCGTTGCCTACCGGCAGGCACAAGTAGTCCGGGGCTTTCCCCAGCGTATCACAGATTTCAAAGGCTCCCGTCTTTTGCCCCTCGATCCTGTAAGGATTGATCGAATTTACCAAAGCGATCGGGTAGCGTTCAGTAAGTTCAACCACCATGTTAAGTGCATCGTCAAAAGACCCTTCAATTTGAATCACCTGGGCACCGTAAGCCACCGCTCCGGCCAATTTTCCGGCTGCAACTTTCCCCTGTGGGACCAACACGATCGACTGCATCCTGGCCCGGGCGGCGTAGGCCGCCGCCGAAGCCGCCGTATTTCCCGTTGATGCGCAGATGACGGTTTTTGCTCCTCGCCCCAATGCTTCACCAACGGCTGCGGTCATCCCGCGGTCTTTAAACGAACCCGTGGGATTCAACCCCTCGTATTTGATCCACAGTTCGAATCCACCCCCCAGCTCCTGGACCAGCGTTTGGGCTGGTATCAGGGGTGTATTTCCCTCCAACAAACTGACGCGCTTCGTATGAGGGGGCAGTTCGAGCAGTTCACCGTATTTAGCAAGCAGTCCTGTATATATTGGCATCGGTTCTCAAAATTTCAAGCTTTTAAAAGAAATTCATTGCTTGTACTCTATTGTATAGGAATTTGGAAGGATCACAACTGTTTTTATCAGAAATCTAACTGAAACGTAGCTAGCACGATATTTTACTTTTCTTTCAAGGGTTTTCGAATTATGATTACC
>JARROY010000150.1:0-8318 GCA_037383445.1 Anaerolineales bacterium
CGCCACCCTGCTACCAATCTCGATCGTCGCAATCGATAGTATCGAAGGCGACGGGATTCCCGGATCGACCTTACGCCGCTGATAAATGTTATTAAGGCTGCCAGCGCTAAAAAGACTACCAGCACCACCATAAAGCTTTTAAGATCCAAGGCGGGAAAATTACCATCAAACATATTGGCAGATTATATCACTTTGACTGGGAAATTGAGACTTATTTGTCTATACGAAATAGCTTCTTGGTTCTGAACATTACCCGGAAACAGGTTAACCCTTGCCTCGTTTAACCGCTTATGCTATATTGATTCTGCCCAACACTACAATCCTTATCAACACACAGGAGTCATTGAATGGATTTAGAAAAAGCATTTACCTTTATCTGGAAAGATGAAGAATGGCCTCAAAAAATGGGGGTTGCGGTCGTTTTAATGGTCACGATTATCGGATCGATCGGTGTTATTGGATGGGTCGCCGAACTAGCAAAACGCGTCGCAAACCACGAAGAAAATCCGATCCCAAGTTGGGATGACCTAGGAGAATACTTTAAGATCGGCTTAAAATTCTGGGCGATCACATTCATTTGGGCACTGCCCGTGACCATTGCCATCACAGGAACCGCCCTGCTGACGACTTCCAGCGTATTTATGGACAACCCAGAGCCATTTCTCACCATCATCTCGATTTTTAATGTTTGCCTTTTTGTGTTTGTCTTCGTTTACATTCTAGTGATTAACATGCTCTCCCCTCTTTTGTGGGTGCTTTTAGCAGAAGGCGAGCCACTTAGTAAACTGGTCAATCCCTCACATGCCTGGAAATTATTCAAATCCAACAGCGGTGGATTTCTTATTGCCATGCTGATAAGCTGGCTGATTACCTCAATTCTCAGTTCCTTCGGTCTTGTCGCTTGTTTAATCGGTATTTTCTTCACCAGTGTGCTCAGTCAGATGATCGTTGCCTTCTTAATTGGTCAAGCAACCGCCCAAGGTCGGGCAAACTTAGAAAGCACACCAGCAGTCCCATTGGCTTAAAATAGTGAATAACTGGTATAGTGATTAAATATTGACAATTAAGGTATAATTTGCTTCCTGTTCTGCAAGTGTTCTCTCGTTGATCCGATGGCTGAAAAAATTTTCCTCTCCCGGCGCGATTTCCTAAAGTTTTCCAGCGTTTCCATGACTGGACTGGCATTTGAACGCGTGTTTAATCTTCGGCAGCCCGAACCACTGCCACCGGAGTCCCTTTTTCGAGTACGTGTTGCCGCCAAAGAAATTAACATTTACAAATCACCGGACTATGAAAGTGAAGTATTAGGATCTTATTGGCGGGACGAACTGATTTACGTGTACGAAAAAATCACCTCACCATACGGACCTCTGCGTAATCCGAGGTGGTATAAAGTCGATGGCGGTTATGTCCACACAGCTCACCTCCAGCCAGTGGATACCCTCCTTAATGAGGTTTCATACCATATTCCTGAAACAGGGCAGCTTGCCGAAGTGACGGTTCCCATTACTCTATCATTTCAGCAAGATCCATATGTCGGCTGGAAACCACTTTATCGTCTTTATTACAACTCCGTTCATTGGGTTCGGGAGATCGGTTATGGACCTAATGGACAGGCATGCTATGGAATTAAGGATGATCTGCTCCCGATTGTTTACTATGTGCCCGCCCATCACCTGCGGTTCGTCCAACCGGAAGAACTAACCCCAATCAACACAGATGTTCCCCCAGAGAGGAAATCGATCATCGTCAATCGCACCAGACAAACGGTTACGGCGTTTGAAGATGGTGAGGCTATTTTCCATACCGACGTATCCACTGGTATCCCATACGACAGCCCTGGAAACAAGGGGCCATCCACCATCACCCCATTGGGTAAATTCAATGTCAATATCAAAATGCCGGTCAGACATATGGGCAACGGGAACGTCACATCCGACATCTTTGAATACGAACTGCCTGGAGTACCTTGGGTTTCCTTTTTTTATAAAACAGGTGTCGCGTTTCATGGGTGCTATTGGCACGATAATTATGGCAACGAAATGAGTCATGGCTGTGTTAATATGAAACCAGATGAGGCAAAATGGCTTTACCGCTGGGTGACTCCAGAAAGCAGTCATGCAGACCGCGTGACAAACGGGTATGGCACCAATGTTCAGGTTGTGGTCTAATCGGGATAACTCCCTGATTTGTGTTGCAAAAAACCCTATTTAGAATGAGTACAATTCCAAATTTTCAATCAAAATAGCGGATCAACTCAGATTCATGTTTTCATTAAAATGTCAAAAGCGCAACCTGAGGTTGCGCTTTCTCCAAAACCTTATCTAATTTTCCTCTTACAATTTATTGCACTCCCGTGCAATCACTCCCCGGAGAGACTCCACCAATTCCCCAGATGAAATCCCCTTCTCTAAAACACAGCCAACGCCTTCTTTTTTCAACCGGATATGCATCGCGGTATCAACCACGGCTGTGAGAACCACTACAACCAAATTTGGCATCATTTCTTTCGCCATCTTTATGCGATCATACTGATACGAATTTTCATAATACGGATCGATCAGGAGCAAGTCAGGTTCGCACACCAGCAAACTTTCTTTCAATTGGCTGAGGGGTGCAACCATACAAACCTCAAAATCATCCTCATAAGAAAGACGAGTTTGGATTTGTTTTACCAATTCGGCATGGTTGTCAACGATCAATATTCGGAAGCGTTCTTTTTGTTTTGCTACCATTAAATACATCCAAAGCCATATCTGTACTGGAAGATTATAAAAAGTATAGCGACCGGGAGAAAAAGTATTAAGGGGCAGATGTCCCCCGTGTTGGGTGACAATCATCCCCCCTTTCCATTAAGAAAAAACGTAAAGCCGGGTGGTTTTTTGCCTTACTGATACCATTGTACACCCCCAACATGGACATTTTCAAACAAATTAAGCCATGGGAACCTTAGCTGGTGATTCTGGATCTTCAAGGTAATGTCAACTTCACTGGCCTGAGCGTGTTTCTGGACATTGGATAATGCCTCTTGAGCAATGTGCAGAATATTGACTGTTTTTTCCGGAGTAACTTTTTCAGGATTGACGTCCGTAATCGTTAAATTCACATCCATAAAGGTATTGGCACGCAGTGCTCGGGTGAGCTCTTCCATGCCCTGGACAATATTGCGTCCCTGGAAATGCTGGGGGCGTAAGTCAAGAATATAGTTCCGGATATCGCTGATAGCAGTGTTCAATGAGCGAATCGCATCGGAGATTTCTTCCTTGGCAGACTGAGGATCTGCTGTCACACGGCGTTGAATATTTTCGAGCATTAAACCTACCGCGTATATGGATTGAATGACACCATCATGTAAATCCATGCCAAAACGCTGGCGTTCTTCCAAAACCGCCAGCTGTTGAACCTGCCGGTATAGTCTAGCGTTTTCAATCGCAATTGCTGCCTGAGTGGCAAATAATTCTAAAACCCTCAAATCCTCCTCGTCAAATTCAATTAATTGATTTGATTTTGGGTTAAAAGGATCTATTTTTTCTGAAAGATATAGATTACCAATCAATTTCCCTTTTACTTTAATCGGGGTACTGAGCAGCGATCTCATCATCGGATGGTTGCTTGGAAAACCATATGCATTATCCTGTTGCATCACATTATTAATCATCATCGGTTTTCCTTCTTCAATCATTTGCCGAAAGATTCCTTTTCCGTGAGGGGGAGAGCCGATCAATTCGCGATCAGCTTCAGTCACCCCAGAGGTAATGAACTGCTGAAAACTCTCTCCTTCTTCATTCAACACACCCAAAGCGCCGTAGCGAGCAGCAACGAGTTCCCTGCTGAGATCCACCACCTTTTGAAGGACCACTCTTAAATCAAGTTCAGTGATCAAGGAAATTCCGGCAAGGTTCAACGCTTCCAATTGAGCCGCCCTTTTTTGAATCTCGGATTCACGTTGTTCTAATTGACCAAATACCCAATTCGAAAAAATGGTTGCCGCTATCGAAAATGTAAAAACGGTAACCAGCAGTTCAATTACTTCGATCTGATGGATAAGGATTAAATCAGTAGTTACCATCATAAGTATGACGAATACTACTGGCAATACAATTGTCAGCCACCTTAATATTCGTCTACTCATTACACACCATCAACATATTCATATTTTAATACTTTTCATAATTAATATTCAATCTCTTGATCTTATCATTGTTTTCACAAATTCAATAAATCAGATGAAGTATGCTATAATCGTCTCTGCAATCCTGAAAATTATAGCTTTTTAAGCTATTAGGGTCAAACAAACCATGTTAAAAATATTACTCGTTGATGATCATGAAGTTGTCCGATTAGGCATTAAGGCACTTCTTTCAAACTATCCTGAATACGAAGTCGTGACCGAAGCTGCCAATGCCGATGAAGCTGTGCAAAGAGCCCAGGAATATGAACCGGACGTCATTATCATGGATATCCGCCTGCCGGGAAAAAGTGGGATTGATGCCACTCGAGAGATTATGGAAGAGCTGCCGGATACCAAAATCATCATGCTGACCTCTTTTGCCGAAGATGATCTGCTCTTCGATGCGATAAATGCCGGTGCTTATGGGTATATTCTCAAACAAATCGGCAGTGATGATTTGATTAACGCCTTGGGCACTATCGGGCGAGGGGAAGCCCTGCTGGACCCTGCCCTAACCCAGAAGGTTTTTAAACGTGTGCGGGAAGCCTCGCGTAAAGCCACGGATGAAGCTTTTGCTACCCTAAGCGACCAGGAATTACGCATCTTGTCACTCATCTCAGAAGGCAAAACAAACAAACAAATCGCAGCAGATATTTTTCTCAGCGAGAAAACTGTACGTAATTACGTCAGTTCAATCCTCAGCAAGTTAAACCTCAGCACTCGTTCCGAGGCGGCTGCCTACGCTGTAAAACACAGCGTGGAAGACCACCTGCCAAAAGATTAACCACTAGGCTGCGAACTTTTATCACAGCAAATATTCAATCAGCAATTCGTTGCAAAAAAAGATGCATTCACGTGAACTGCAGCTCCATATTTAAAATTTCCATTATAGATATTGCGATCGACCACAAAATTTGCTAGCGCTTCTAAAGCTTGGCGCTCTGGAGTATCTGGTACATGATGAAGCGCATCAAGACCTCTATTAATAAATTTACGAGCCTCTTGCATTGAGGAATGAACCGCACCGCTTTCCTTAATCGCCTCGACTACCTTCACGATCGATTCCTCACTGACAATCCGATTTTCAATGACAGCCTTTATTTCTGGGTCATCAGGAAACATTTCCAAGTAATGCAGCGCAGGTAAAGTCACCAACCCCTGACGAAGATCATTGGCGACGGGTTTGCCTAATTCATTCTGGTCACTGGTAAAATCCAGAATATCATCCACAATCTGGAAAGCCATACCGACCTCGTATCCAAACCTTTCCATAGTGTCAATCATATCTCTGTCACCGCCCGACAAAAACACCGGAGCTACCGTGCACAGCTCAAAAAGAGAAGCTGTTTTTGCGTAAATTCGACGGTAGTAATCATCCGTGTTTACCAAACCCTTGCTGATGAATAATTGGGTAATTTCTCCATTTACTATCACTGAGAGAGTTTTTGCGAATAACTTCATGACCTCAATCGATTCGGTTTCAGCGGCCAATTTTGCGGCACGAGCAAAGATAAAATCACCGGTCAGAATGGTTGCCCCCGGAGACCAGCGTGCATTTAGGGTCGGGCTGCCTCGCCGAAGCAATGAGCCATCGATCACATCATCATGGACCAACGTGGCCGTGTGAAGCAGTTCAACAGCCGCAGCCAGGGTGACAACATGCTCCGGGCTGGCCCCTAACATCCCACCCACAAGTAAGGTAACCGTCGGCCGGATACGTTTGCCACCAGAACTGAGCAAATGATGCAGTGCCATTTCCAGGTCTGGATGATGACCGTTTGATTGATCCCGCATCCGGTCTTCAACAATAGGAATCTGATCCTGTACAAAGTCAAAAAAATTTACTGTTTCCAATCCAACTACCATTTAAAAAGATTTTTTGCATTGTCGCTGGTCATCCTGCCTACATCTTCAGGAGAAATTCCTCTCAGTTCGGCAATCTTCTCAGCTACATAATACACATATGAAGGTTCATTGCGCTTCCCACGATTGGGATGCGGGGTAAGAAACGGGGCATCTGTCTCAATCAACAATTGCTGTGGAGGAACTTTTTGGGCAACCTCCTGCATCTCCAATGCGTTTTTAAAGGTTACCGGACCCGTTATACCCAGGTAATATCCAGCTTTTAATACAAATTCTGCTTCCTTAATATTACCAGAATATGAATGTAAAACTCCAGGATTATTGGCTAATTCCAGCTCAGATTTTGCTAAATCCTCCTGCCAATGGATCAATGCAGGAATGACCTCATAGTGAGCCTCACGATTATGGATAATCACAGGCAAACCGACTTCGGCCGCAATCTCTAATTGTTCCTGGAAAATCATCCTTTGCAGCGGTTGTGGCGTCCAATCCCGGTAAAAGTCCAAGCCGATCTCTCCGATCGCAACCACTTTAGGATGGTCGGCCAATTCTACCAGAAATTTCCTGGTCTCCGTATTCCAATCAGTTCCATTGTTTGGATGGATGCCCACTGCTGCAAAAATGTTCGGATTTTTTTCAGCGAGTGCCACTGCCGCCCGGCTTGAGTTTAAGTCTATCCCAGGAACCAGAATCCGAGAAAGACCGCGCTTTTTCGCTCGTTCAAGGACCTGATCACGATCTGAATCGAATCGATCAAAATCTAAATGGCAGTGGGTATCGGTCAGGACAAGCATACTAATAAACTATTCGATTCCGGCGATTTTTAGTCCATCTTTAAGAATCGACTGGACCTTGTCTTGATGAGTGGTTTCACAATAAACCCTGATTTTTGGTTCCGTGCCGGAAAACCGGATTAAGAGCCACCCCCCATCCTCAAGTCCAAACTGGTACCCATCGGTTTGGTCCAGGCCGGTTACTTTCAGTCCACCGATTGTTTCAGGGTTGGCATTGAGAATCATCTCAATCCGGCGTTCTTTATCACCCTGAAAGACATTATCGATACGATCATAATAGTGTGCCCCTACTTTTTCAAAGAGCACATCAAGAAGTTCTGAGGGTTTTTTATTAAGACGGACCATCATATCCAATAGATAAAGGCCACCTAAAATCCCATCTCTCTCCGGAACATTGCCCCGAAAGGCATACCCACCGGATTCCTCCCCGCCGATCATTGCATCGACTTCAACCATTTTGGGGGCTACGTACTTAAACCCAACACCCGTTTCGATGACGTCAACTCCATACATTTTGCCCAATTTATTGAGCATTTTCGTGGTGGAGAGTGTCTTCACTATCGGGCCGCGCTCGCCTCTAATTTCAAGTAAATAATACGCCAGCAGACCGTATACCCGAAGCTGGTCGATAAAATTACCGTTCTCATCCCCCATTCCAACTCGGTCGGCATCACCGTCAGTCACAATCATCACATCCGCACCATGTTCTACTGTTGCGCGCAAACCCGCATCCACATTAGGGGGAATCGGTTCAGGTCGAAGCATTTCAGGGTAAATCGGGTTTCTGATATTGTGCACCTCGATCACCTTCGTGGCCCCCCCAGCCAGCAAACGAGAAAACCAACCTGCTCCATTGCCCCACATCGCATCTACCAACACTGTCAGACCAGCTTGGCGAATGGGTTCCAAATCAATCAGATCTGCCAAATGCGGAATATAATCATCGGCGGCATCAAAGTAAATCACTTTCCCATTTTGGACAGCTTCCTCTAAAGGCATGACCTTGATTTCAGAAAGCTCGTCGGGAATGACGGCCTCAATTTCTGCTAACCCTTCAGGGTCGATTGCCCCACCCTGCGAATCACGGACTTTAAATCCATTATCTACCGGGGGATTATGAGAAGCAGTGATATTCACCGCGCCGACAGCTTTTTTGGCAACGACAGCATAAGAGATTACCGGGGTTGGTGTGGCATCTTTGGTCAGATATACATTAAAACCATTTCCAGCCAGCACCTCGGAGACTGCCGCGGCAAAATTTTCAGAAAGGAAACGCTTGTCATAGCCTACTACCACAGCCTGTCCCGTCTTTCCCTGGGCTGAGAGATAGTTGGCAAAACCCTGCGCACATCGTTTGAGATTGTCAAATGTAAATTCTTGAGCTATTTTTCCACGCCATCCGTCAGTCCCGAATTTAATCTTAAAAACCATAATAATTTCACCTTTCTTAATTCATTTTTTCCCAGTGATGAGTTCAAACCGTTATTATT
>JARROY010000151.1:0-5616 GCA_037383445.1 Anaerolineales bacterium
GTTTTCCTTGTGGTTGGTTTGGTGGAAAATACCAGCCTTATTGCACAGCAGGGCGTAGAAGTCGAGATCCTTTTCTATAATATTCTTGGTGAACATTTGGGGACGATGGTTGGCCGGCTTCTGGTGCAGACCGCGCTACCCGGAGGAGTGTATCCGTTCAGTGCATCCGTCGTAAAAGAGGGGGAGGAAGCTGCCCTGAAAGATTGGACAGATTTCCAAGCAATTGTCTTTTCTCATCCCGTCTCTGATGAAGGGGTTTCTTACCAGGATTTTGAGCTGAGTGTCTCTTCTGCCAGCCGGAAGAGTGATGGCAAAACGGTTATTGAAGGGACCCTGACCAATGTCGGTAGTGAAATGGTGTTGGCTGCCAATATCCGGATTGGGGTAATGGCCTTTGATCTCGATGGGGTGTTGGTGGGAGTAGGGAATGGGTCGGTTACCTCTAGCGGCAGTCTCATGCCAGGGCAGTCGATGCCCGTCCGAGCTGTGATAGAAGCTCTCAGCGCCGAGCCAGCCAGGTACCAGTTCTATGCCGAAGTCAGCCAGTAGGGCCAGCCGGCTGACGTTTTCTTTTATTCCTCGGAATTCTTGATTTAAAAATTGCTTATTGACAAGAGAAACTGAAACCGGTATAATGATTTCAAAGTACTTTGTTAAACAAAGTACACTTCAAGAAAGCGAGAACAGTCATTAAAATGGAGGCTGAAATGTCACAACCAATTAGTTTGAAAGAGGCTGAGCGCAAAGTGTTTCATTCTACCGTCAACGATGGCTTGTGGGATATCTTCTTGGGGATTTTTTTCTTGGAATTCGTGATTGCTCCCTATCTCAGTGAAAGCATGGGGGATTTCTGGAGCGTAGCGGTCTTCCTGCCGGTGTGGGCGGTGGCCTACCTGGCGATCAGGGTAATCCGCAAAAAAGTGGTTGAACCCCGAATTGGGATGGTCAAATTTGGCCCTGCCCGCATCTCGAAAATAAAACGTTTCTCTTACGTCATGCTTGCGTTTAACTGCATTGCGCTGATCCTGGGTATTTGGGTAGCACTGAGTTTTAACCGGACATCTGGAGAAGCGATCCCTTATATGTTCAGCATTCTTCTGTTAGCTGGGTTCAGTATGGCAGCTTTCTTCTTAGAATTCAACCGGCTGTATGTTTACGGATTGCTGATTGCGCTGGCACCGGTGGTTGGGGAGTGGTTATGGAAGAATGGATATGCCGCCCACCATGGATGGCCGATCACTTTTGGGGTCATCTCGGGGATCATGATCCTGGTTGGTCTGCTAATCTTTATCCGTCTGATGAGAAACAACCCGATTCCAGATAATTTTGTCTCGGCGGAAAGTTAATATGTCGAAAGAACCGTTCACTTCTGATCAGCACCCGCTCGCTGATATCGATACTCTGATTCACGCTCCTGCCCGGTTGATGATCCTGACCTATCTATACGTGGTCGAGAGCGTGGATTACGTCTTCCTGAACCGTCTGACCGGTCTGACCTGGGGCAATCTATCCACCCATCTTACCCGACTGGAAGAAGCAGGGTACGTCTCGCTTACCAAGGAATTCATCGATAAAAAGCCCAACACAACCATCAGCCTCACCGAACACGGCCGGGAAGCCTTTAAAAAGTATAAGAAAAGCATGCTGCAGGTCCTTGATGATCTGCCGGATTAAATTTACAGATTACGCTCTGCACACACAATTGCCAACTTACTGTGATGTCGGTTTCTAATGATACCTGTCTACCCAAGGATATCCCGGGCGCTGCCGAGATGAGCGGTAAACCAGAAAGTATCCCCGGTCTCTATTCCCAGAAGCGCCCATTCTAGTTCGATCGCCTGGGCATAGAATCGCGCCCGCGGCAGGAGAGTTTCCATTCCGGGATAGGTTGAGTTCATTTGGAGAATAAAACTCTCCCCATAATGACTGATGAGCGTGCCAAGATCAAGGGCTGGATCACCGAGCCCGGCGACTCCGAAGTCCAGCACGCCGGTAATGTCACCCGATTGGGCATCAAACAGAATGTGATAAGGCGCCAGGTCGCCGTGGATCAGGGCTGGAGTGTAATCGAAGTTGTGCGGGTCTTCTAGGGCATGGTCGAAAAGATTCTCAGCCCAAGCAATTTGGTTGCGCAGCAGCAGAGGATAGACCTTCTCCTCTACCCGGCTGCGGATAGCGGTCCATTTTTTCCAAGTCATTGGGGCAAGCGTGGTCGGCAGTTCCCAATCCACCCGATCCAGCGGTGTGCTGTGCAGCTTGAAGAGAAAATTGCCCAATTGTTCTGCGACCTTTGTCCTTGCAGCTGTATCCATCACAAGAAGATCGCCGCGCAGCAAAGCCTTCCCCTTCAAGACAGGATAAACGACGCTGCCGGGGCCGCGGTAAACCGGGGATGGTACCGGCAGGTTGCTCCGCGGGCGGACCAGGTCGAGGATATCCAGTTCCAGGTTGAGGATCTGGGCATAGCCGTCGTTTTTGGCAAAACGAAAGACGAGTTCGTGGTTGATGATGACAACATCGTTGATCAACCCTTCACGGTTGTGTTCAAGGTGCGTGATTTCCAGTTCAGGCATGATCATCTGGATGCGCTGGTGGAGCTTGTCTTCTGACATGGGTTTTCCTTTATATGTGATGATTGAGAAAAGGCGCAGAGTTTATGTAAACCCGCGCCTTTGATTTTATCAAAACTTTGTTTCAATTCGATCAAAATGAAAACCGCGGTTTTCATTTTGATTATATCTGAGATTTAGAAATCACCCCATCTGCTTAATCATCTCATCGCCAAATTCAGACGTGGAGAGTTTGGTGGCGCCCTCCATCAGGCGGTGAAAATCGTAAGTCACGCGCTTGGCGCCGATGGCTTTTTCCATTCCTTCCACGATCAGATCTGCGGCTTCTTCCCAACCCATGTACCGGAACATCATTTCTCCGGAGAGAATCACTGAACCGGGATTGACCACGTTTTTGCCGGCATATTTGGGGGCTGTTCCGTGGGTGGCCTCGAAGATGGCCGCACCAGTATCGTAGTTAATGTTGCCGCCGGGAGCAATCCCAATCCCGCCAATCTGGGCAGCCAGGGCGTCGGAAAGGTAGTCACCATTCAGGTTCATGGTGGCCAGGATATCAAACTCTCGAGCCCGCGTGATGGTCTGCTGGAAGACGATATCTGCAATCACATCTTTAACCAGCAGCTTGCCGGACTCCAGGGCAGCAGTTTGCTCTGCATTGGCAGCTTCTTCGCCTTTCTCGGCTTTGGTGCGGTCCCATTGTGCCCAGGTGTATACTTTGTCGCCAAACTCGCGCTCGGCCAGATTGTAACCCCAGTTGCGGAAGGCACCTTCGGTGTACTTCATGATGTTGCCTTTGTGCACCAGGGCTACCGATTTGCGGTTGTAGTGTAAGGCGTAATTGATGGCGGCACGCACAATCCGCTCTGTGCCCTCAACGGAGACCGGTTTCAGGCCGATGCCGGACGAATCCGGGAAGCGCATCTTACCGTATTCTTCGGGGAAGTTTTCTTTGAGGAGGGCTTTGAATTTTTTGCTCTCTTCCGTGCCGTTCTCGAATTCGATCCCGGCATAGATGTCTTCGGTGTTCTCGCGGAAGATGACCATATCGACATATTCGGGATGCAGTACCGGGGAAGGGACGCCGTTGTAGTAGCGCACAGGCCGCACACAGGCATACAGGTCCAGCAGTTTGCGCAATGCAACGTTCAGGGAGCGAATCCCACCGCCGATGGGGGTGGTGAGGGGCCCTTTGATCCCAACCAGAAATTCCTCGAAGGCCTGTACGGTTTCGCCCGGGAGCCATTCCCCCCACTTATCATAGGCTTTTTGCCCGGCATACACTTCCATCCAGTGCAGTTTTCGTTTGCCGCCGTAGGCTTTTTCTACCGCCGCATCAAACACGCGCACCGAAGCGCGCCAGATATCGGGCCCGGTACCATCACCTTCAATAAAGGGAAGGATCGGGTTATCGGGAATATTCAGCACACCGTTGGAAATCGTGATTTTTTCGCCGCCTTCGGGCACATTGACGATCGTATAACTCATGGAATAGTTCTCCTCAACTGATAATTTATAATTTCATTTTATGGGCCTTCGTGTAGGGAAGCACAAAGGCAGCCTGTAATCTGACCCATCGATTATACCGTTTCTTACCATTTTTTGGGAAAAACGCTGATTATTTAGACTGGATTGAGCCGCTGATTATTTTAAGGCCTCAACAATTGCGGTTACGTTATATTGCATCATCTCAATGTACGTGCCAGCCGGACCATCTGGCGCACTCAACGAACCAGTATACACCCTGACCAAGACCGCACCGGTATCCGCTGCGATGCGCTCGGACAGCCGCGAGTTGACCGTAGTCCCTACGAAAATGGCAGGCGCACCAGAGTCTGTAATTACTTGCTCAAGACCAGCAATTTGCTGTGCAGATGGATCAGACAGGGTGCTTCCCCCAATTACGACCACACCGACCACATGAAGACCGTAAGCTTGTGCAAAGTAACCCAAATCGTCATGGTCGGTGATTAACTCTCGCCGCTCTGGCGGAATTTGGGCAACTTGGTCAGCAATCCAGTTATTCAGCTGTTCCAATTCCAATAAATAAGCCTTTGCATTCTGCTGGTAGATAGCGGCATTTCCCGGGTCGATGTCACTGAGTGCTCGGGCGATATTTTCCACCCACACCTGCACGTTGCTTGGATCCATCCAAACGTGTGGATCTGGCCCAGCGTGTTGTTCTTCGGTGCCGGCCTGAGAATCTTCGCTGTGAGTAAAGCTGCCGATCTCGATGGTCTGCACGCCATCCGAAACGGTCACGATTCTGCCTTGGGCATTGGCGGTAATCAAGTTTTCCAGGCTTTCTTCCAAATGGAATCCGTTGAGGAAAACTAAGCTGGCTGTTTCAATCATGACGACATCTTTAGGCGCGGGAGAAAAGCTGTGCGGATCAGAATTAACCGGGAGCAGAACATGCAGGTCAACCAGATCACCACTTATCTGCTGGACGACATCGCCAATCAAAGTTGTGCTGGCAACTACCACTGGCTTATCCTGTTCTACTGAAATGGGGCTGCAGGCGGTCAGAAGGCTCAGAACCGTAATGATTAGCGTTAGAAATACTTTCCTGGTCAGCATACACGCTCTCCTCTTGCGACCACTATTATATTGGATTTTCAATCAATTATCGATTCTCTGGTGCTCGTCCATAACTAATTAAATACTTGAGTGTTCAAAAAATCGTTGCAGACCTAACAAAAATGTCAAAAAATAACATCATAGTTTCTTAGAGGTTGTTTGGTTTGTGAAAGAAAGATCATGTGGTAAAGTTGAATTGGTAAACATTTTTTATTACGGAGCAGGCAGTATATGGATGAAACAACAACTGTCTCGGAAGAACAAGAGAATTCTTGGCATAACCTGACGATAGAGCAAGCCGTTGCGGCACTGGGGGCTAATGCTGAAGAGGGATTAACCGAAACCCAGGTAACCAGGCGGAAAAAACAATATGGGCTTAATGAACTAAAAGAAGCCCCACCGAAAACCATTTGGGCTAAATTATGGGCTCAATTTAACGATTTTGTCATCTGGCTGCTGATCGGTGCAG
>JARROY010000152.1:0-9371 GCA_037383445.1 Anaerolineales bacterium
TGGGCTGTTCTGAATTTTGCAGATATATTTGATCTTTTCCGGTGGTCGATTAGGCACTCCTTTTGCCGTATCGAGACTACAACTATTGATCATCGTGGCTGTGGTCTCGATACACCCCAAGAAATGCACTTGGGGCACTCGACCACCAGGGTGTTCATTTCAGTTTGCGTTAAATTACTCGTAAAATACACTGCTTCCCGAAGCTACTCCTGCCGGTCCCAATTCCTGGCTCGCACGAACAGATCTGCTGCTGGCTTTAGTGCCTCGACCGGCATACTCATAAATGAGACCGACTGCGCACAGGGATTCACATCGACCACCTCCGACCCCTCCACCCGGAGTGCCTGGCGGTTAAACTCTGCCTGGGTGGTATAGCCTGCTAAAAAGAGTTTGAGCCCATATACCCAGATATTCCCCCATTGATGTGGAGCGATGAGGTAGGTTTCCGATAAAGCCGGGCTGAAGAGGCCCACGGGCCCCGTGCAGTTCTAACCAGACATTGTCGGTTGTGTCCGCTTTGTAGGCCACCTCGTCTAAGGGCTGCCAGATTTTGGGCATCGACCAATGCGCCGGCATCTGATGGAGGATGTACAGCGGCTGTCCGGCGAGCTGGGCAGCATCTACCTCGTCCCGGCTGTGTGTGATCAGCGCTGTCAGGTAAACGAATAAGTAGATGTCGACATCCCGGTACACTGCTGCCATGCCCCCCTCCGGCAGATATACCGACCCTTGCAGCAATTCGGTTGGATTTTTGTGCACCTGCTGGATTAGCTCACGCTGGCAGATCAGCTGGGCAAAAATCACACACCGCCGTCCGCCGAAGGCAATATCAAACTGGTCCGGCTCGGTAAAACTGGCCGATTCGATGGTTTGGTGTGGAATATCCTCTTGGACAAGGTGGCGGCGAAAGGCCAGTGAGACAATATTATCGGCCACGCGCTGCCGCATCTGGTCAAAACTATCCAAGTGAGGGAATCGTGCCGGAAACGCCAGGGCGCGGGCTACTTCTCGAGCGCCGGCCTCGGCTAAATCTGGGGTATAGTCCATCTGGATCAAGGGTTCTGCTTCCATGGTCTCCCTGCCAAAATCTTGGTTATTCCTCGTCTTTTACCAGGCTGTAAACTTCCAGGTCGCTGAAATTGACCGAAATCGGAGAACTGCCGCCAGCCCGGACAAAGACGCCTATGGTACCTTCCTTAATAATTGTATCGGTGACTGAAACAAGCATGAAATCATTGATAAAAAACCTGAGTTCCGATCCCTGCGCCCAGACCGCTAACCGGCTGCTGCGCGGAAAAGTGGAGGGAATCAGGGGATGACTCTGCCATTCGGCGATCACATTGCCGCGATTGTTCACCACCCGGGTGATGCTGACCTGCCCGGCGCAGGAGAGGATAAACCGGTAATGGTTCAGGCGGGTTCCATTGACCCGCACCATGACACCATACTCATCATCGGCCTGGCAAAAATTTGGGCTCGCGGTTAGTTCGGCGTAAAAATCGGTCAGCTGCGGGGTCGTGCGGAACCCATAAATCAGCCCTTCTGACTGGTTGAGCGCCAAGGTGATGTGGCTGTTGGAAATGGTCACGTTGCTGTTGGCCGTCTCGTAAGTGGTCCAGGCAGAAGGATCGGAAAAATCATCTTGATAAAGCAAATCTCCCATCCCAGGTTTAGATTCTGGTGTGGGGGTCTGGGGTTGAGTCGGGCGGGGTGTGGGTGTGTTGGTAGCCGGAAACCAGATGATCGTCGGTGTGGGGGTGAGGGTCGCGGTTGGGATCTCTGGTGTATCGGTCGGTGCTGGGGTGGCGGTCTGAATCGGCTGGCAGGCGGCCAGCAAACCGAAGATCAATGCAAACCAGGTTTTGGCAAACCAGGACGGTAACTTATCCCGCATCAACAATCTTCACCATCTGGTCTCGTTCCGGGCCTACCGAAATCCAGCCGACCTCTACGCCAACCCATTTTTCGATCGCCCGGATATACTCCTGGGCATGTGGGGGAAGTTCATCCCAAGTGCGAGCACCTTGGATATCTTGGTCCCAGGCCGGCATTTCGATAAGTTTTCCCATCACGCTGGTATCCAACGCACAACTTCAGGGTGGGCATATCGGTGAGAATATCCAGTTTGGTGACTGCCAGGTGAGTGAACCCGTTAATCCGCATGGCATAGCGCAGCAATACCCAATCTCACCAGCCCACCCGCCGCGGCCGGCCGGTAGTGGTGCCAAATTCATCCCAGGGGTTTTCTCCTGTTCCTCGCAAACGGACGGCCATTTCGCCAGAAAGTTCTGTGGGAAAGCCGCCTTCCCCGACTCTGGTCTGGAACGCCTTGGCCACGCCAATCACCTCGTTAACCCACTTTGGGCCGACTCCCAAACCGATTAACGCTCCTGGTGCCGTGGGGTTGGAGCTGGTCACAAAGGGGTAGGTTCCATGGTCCAAGTCGAGCAAGGTCCCTTGGGCACCTTCGGCAAGCACGTTTTGGCCATCCTGCAGCGCCCTGGAGATGATCCCATTGGTATCCCCAATATAAGGCTGGAGCAAACGGGCATAATCGAGATATTCAGCGGCGATCGCATTCTCGTCCAGTGGGTCTGCCTGATAAACTTTGGTCAACATTTGGTTGGCAAACCGGACATGGGCCTTAACCGCATCGGCAAAACTTTCTTCATCCAGCATCTGCTCCACCCGGAGACCTTGGCGGGCGGTTTTATCCATATACGCCGGGCCGATGCCGCGCTTTGTTGTTCCGATCTGTTTATCGCCGCGTTTGGCTTCCTGGGCGGCATCCAGGGCACGGTGTGCCGGCGTGATGAGATGTGCCGAGGGTGAGATGACCAGCCGCTTGGGATTGACCTCCACCCCGCCTTCGCGTAGCATTTTGATCTCGTTTAACAGGGTCTCGGGGTTGATCACAACTCCATTCCCCAAGATCCCGATGGTATGCGGGCGGGCTAGGCCAGAAGGTGCGAGATGCAGTTTGAAAATCTTTTCCCCCACGGTGACTGTGTGCCCGGCATTATCCCCGCCGCTGTATCGAGAGACAATAGCAGCTTTGGCGGCAAATAAATCCACCATCCGCCCCTTCCCTTCATCCCCCCACTGTGCACCAACAACAATATCTAGCGGCATGCCGTACTCCTCTGGTAAGTTTGTGAATCCAGAGGATATTATAACGGAGGAGCACCCTCTAGTCATGCAGTTGTTGCGTGAGGTGGAGGTTATTCTTCGAGATTGGATAATAGAAATCCCAAAAAAATTGTAATGTTTTTCAATCTAATTCGTATTAAATAGTAGTTGAGGACGTTAACCTACTTCGTCAACTGATAATCAACGAGATTGGGGCAACCCATAAGAATAGAGCCCGCTACTCCCGGGTTCTATTCTTTTTAACCCCCTGGCATACCCTTTAATTTCATTCTGGATAAAATGGAGTAAAATATGCAGAAAAAGATCAAGCCAATTTGTCTACCAACTCGCCATGGGTGAGAAAACACTATGAGAATTGTCGTCCGATCCAAAATCCATAAAGCGACCATAACCGATGCCAACCTGAATTACATCGGCAGCATCACGATCGACAAGGATTTGCTGGAAAAAGCCGATCTCTGGCCTGGCGAAAAAGTGCTGGTTGCGTCCAATACCTCTGGTGCCCGGCTGGAAACCTATATTATTGAGGGTGAGGCGGGTTCTGGCTGTATCTGCATCAATGGCGCGGCGGCGCACCAGATTCAAGCAGGTGAGGAGGTCATCATTATGGCCTTTGCCGTCACAGATAAGCCGATCAAACCAACCCTTATCCTGGTGGATGAAGCGAACCGCTTTGTAAAATATCTCTAACCTGTTTGACCAACCCCGATCACTTGTAAAATATTCAATTGGCAATTTGTTTGGGAGCTTGTGCACCTCCTTAAAGCTGCATTTCGTTTTAAGTACCAAGAGCCGGGAATATTGCCCGGCTCTTGCCAAGGAGGAGGAGAAGAAGAGTTTTTTACCCTAAGTGACTCTATCGTATCACTGTCGTTTTGGTTTTGCTTGACGGTAGATACCCACTTCGACAATCCCCTGGCGCTTTTCGTGAAGGGCATAGCTGATCTTGGCATCCGGGAAGGATCGCAAGACCATCTCCCGGAATTGCTCTGCCGAAAGGCTGAAGCTGGTGATGTTGTACACCCGTTGGGTCAGGGTTTCTGCCGGGGCGTTTGCCAGCATCAGGGCTGCTTTGACCGCATCCGGCATGGCCATAAAATTGATCGTGGTATCCGGCCGGACAAAGCATTCATATGGCTCGCCCTTGGCTGCGGCATGCAGCATTTCTGGCCCATAATCGCTTGTCCCACCGCTGGGAACGGTAAATGCGCTGATCAGACCCGGGTAGCGCAGCGCCCTGAAATCCAGCGTGATGGGCTGCTCTTCGGAAAGCTGCTTGAAGTAGTCGCTGTAATAGATCCCCAGACGTTCGCAATAGAGTTTGTTGGCGCCGTACATGGTGGTTGGGTAATTCCACTCCCACTCTTTCACTTTGCGAAACTGGGCCTTGGTTTTTAAATCTGGCATACCATAGGCGGCAATCGAGCTTGGGAAGATGAACTTAACCGGCTTTCCTCTAAATTGAGATTGCTCAGCGGCCATTTCCAGCAGCAGCAAGGTTCCTTCCACATTCACCCGGTGGGCTGTCCCCGGGGTAATCTCTGCCCGGGTGGAGAGCAAGGCTGCCAGGTGATAGATGGTATCAATTTCGTATTCGCTGGCCAGGTTATCGAGCAGGATTTTATCCACAATACTGCCCTTGATGTGCCGCGTGACTTTGTTGGCAATATCGGAGGGCAGTTCTTGCAGATCGAGGGTGATCAGTTCATAATCGGTGCTGCCGGTTAATTTCTCCACCAGCGCACGCCCTATTTCTCCCGAAGCACCGGTGATCAAGATGACCTTTTTACGCATGGTTCATTCCTCACTTGTATCGTCTAAAATATGGTTCACACATTCAACTGGTGGGTTAACCACTCCAGCCGATCAATCTTGGCTTGCGGATTAAGTCCATGCCCAGCAGGATACCAACGGATGGTTTTTGGCTCTTCCGCCGCCTGGAAAAATGCCTGTCCTCTCTCAATCGGCACATGGAAATCGTCTTCGCCAAATTGAAATAAGAGCGGCGCAGGGGCTAGTTTTGCCACCAGGGAGATCGGGTCGTAAGGTTCAAACGACTCTATGAACGCTTGGCGATCATCACCCTCAAGGTGGGGGTAATACAGATACCAATCCGGAAACTTGGGAGTCCCGGCCATCAGCACATACGATTTTGGCCTGGAGTCCACTGCCCCCATCAACACACCATACATGGCGCCGAAATCGTGCCCAACGTAAGCAAAACGGTTGGCATCCACACCGGGTTCTGCCAGTAAGATGTCCATTGCCAGACGCAGTTCTACCACCTGTTCGATCGTGTTTTGATGATCTTCTGCTTGAGTTCGCTTGATGAACCAATCCCGGTCCGACCACATGGTCTCGATCAGCATTGAGACTACTCCCCGGCTGGCGAGCTGGATGGCTTCATCTAAAAATTGGGTGCGGTTGCTGTCCGGAGATTCGGGTTCATACCAATGGACATATAAGACCGCTGCGAGATGGTCTTGAGCGCCGCTTTCAGGGCGTACAAGGTAGGCTGCCCGGCGGCGGCCGAAAGGGGTAGCATAGGTAAAATCTCGTACAAGAGCGTCTTGCTGCGGCCGGGTGGAAACTTGGCGGATATCGTGCGCTGCCCGGCGGTGATAGGCGAATTGATCCTCAAACATGCCAGTTCTCCATTCTATTCATACCAGGCCTATCTTATCCCAGATTTTCATTGCGTGGTTAAACTTTATCCGTGTATTCCCAGTGAAAAACAGGGATGGACGTAAGTCCATCCCTGTTATAAATTTCATCGGTAGTCAGCCTAGAACAAGCCAACAACCTGACCGGTTTCCAGGTCAACATCAACATCGTAGTAAGCCGGGCGGGTGGGCAGTCCGGGCATGGTGCTCATCGTTCCCAGCAAGGGGTACAGGAATCCGGCCCCTACCGAGGCACGCACATCACGGATGGGCACAATAAACCCTGTTGGACGTCCCTTCAGTTTGGCGTCGTGGCTCAAGCTGAGGTGGGTCTTAGCCATGCACATCGGGATCTTGTCGAAGCCCAATTTGGTATAGAGGGCAATTTTGGCTTCTGCTTCGTCGGAATATTCCACACCAGCTGCACCATAAATTTCTCTGCAGATCGTCTCGATTTTCTCTTTGATGGTGGTGGTTTCCAAATCGTAGAGGAAGCTGAAATTGCTGGGTTTCTCGCAAGCTGCGACAACTGCTTCGGCCAAATCCTTGGCGCCTGCACCGCCTTCCATCCAGTGGCGGGAGACAACGGCGTCTTCGGCACCGGCTTCCAGGGCGGCCTTGCGGACCAGTTCAACTTCGGCTGGGGTATCGTCCTTGAAGGAGTTTACCGCCACTACCACAGGAATACCAAAGCTGCGCGCATTCTTGATGTGGGCCAGCAAGTTGGGCAGTCCGGCCTCGAGCAGTTCGAGGTTCTCTTCGGGGTAGGCAGGATCAAGCGGGCGCCCGGGAGTGACTTTGGGGCCGCCGCCGTGCATCTTGAGGGCGCGAACGGTTGCCACCAGCACGACTGCATTCGGGATCAGTCCAGAATAGCGGCACTTGATATTGAAGAACTTCTCCATCCCGATGTCGGCACCGAAGCCCGATTCGGTTACCACGTAATCGGCCAGCTTGAGAGCGATCTTATCGGCGATGATCGAGCTGTTGCCGTGGGCGATATTGGCAAACGGTCCGGCGTGCACGAATGCGGGGGTACCTTCCAAGGTCTGCATCAGGGTCGGTTTGATCGCATCTTTCATCAGAACGGTCATTGCCCCGGCCACACCCAGGTCTTCACAGGTGATCGCTTCGCCGGCCTTGTTGGTGGCAACCACGACCCGCCCAAAGCGCTCGCGCATATCGGCCAGGCTGGTGGTGAGGGCTAAAATGGCCATAATTTCGCTGGCGACGGTGATGTCGAACCCGGTATCACGGGTAAAGCCTTTTTCTGCAGGTCCTTTGCCGACCGTAATTCCGCGCAGCATGCGGTCATTGGTGTCTACCACACGGCGCCAGGTGATGGTCGATTCGTCGAAGTCGAGCCTGGCAAAGCGGGAAATTTCTTCCTCAGTCAAGTCGTTGGGGTCTGTCTTGTCGATCCCCAATTTCTCCAGGCGTTTAAGCATCGAAGGAGCAAACTCCCGGTTGCCATCCTTATCGGGCGGGCAAAGTCGGTTGAAGAGTGCATCATCGGATTGCTGAGACTCATGGAACATGCGGGTATCCAGAGCAGCGGCCACCAAATTGTTGGCGGCGGTGATGGCATGGATGTCGCCTGTCAGGTGCAGGTTGAAGTCTTCCATCGGGATGACCTGGCTGTAACCGCCCCCTGCCGCACCACCTTTGATCCCAAAGGTTGGCCCCTGGCTGGGCTGGCGGATGCAGGTGAACACGCTCTTTCCCAGATGAGCGCCCAGCGCCTGGCTCAACCCGACCATGGTGGTCGATTTTCCTTCTCCGAGTGGGGTGGGGGTGATGGCTGTAACATCAATGTATTTGCCATCCGGTACATCCTTCAAACGTTTGAGTACCTCCAGCTTGACCTTGGCTTTATAGTCCCCATAAAATTCCACTTCTTCTGGAAACAGACCGATCTCTTCCATCAGTTTGGTGATTTTTTTCATTCCCTTGGCAGCCTCTTGAGCGATGTCGATATCCGACGGAACAGGTTTCAAGGGCTTCAATGGAAGCGGGGTTACGGGTTTCTTTTCAAATGTTGACATAAAACAAGCCTCCTCATAGATTATTGTAACTGTACAATATACAATTATAGTACATAGTTAGGTCTCACCTATTATCAAAATTTGTGAAGGAAAGTGCAAGTGTCGGATGTCCCTGACAAAATGGTAAAATGTCCCGATTGAGGCACCCAAAATACTACACCACCCTCACAAAATAGCCGCCGCTGATCTTAAGGCCGCTGGTTGTCTCCTGAATGGCGGGATGAAAACCAAAACCCAGGCTTAATTTTAGCTGGTAATTTTCTTTTTTATCCAAAGAGGACCAGGAGCGCATCTGGTAGCAGCCCAGCAGTTTGGTGTGCAGCAGTCCAGCTTGCTGCAAAGCCCGGCCAATTCCCTTTCTGCGTTGCTCCTCCTCAACGGTAAAGGTTTGGACGAACAGTTCATCAAGCGGTTCGTCCTTCGGGCCGCGCAGGCTTCGATCCCGCTCCCCGGCCCAATCGCTGGCAGGGATCAGGATAGCCTGTTTTTTCAGCGTCAAACTGCCGACGACCTGTTCATCGATGATGGCAGCCAAGAACAGGAGGCTGTCCTCGATGGGGAGGTTTTCTTCATTCAATACCCAGCGGGCGTCACCACTGGCCTTAAGGTGGGCTGTTAAAGGCTGCCAAAGAGGATCTTTGGGTTCCAATCGGATGATTTGCATATCTTTCTCCTCATTCCAAATCCGCAGCAAACCAATCGAAATCATATCATAGGATATGCGCCTGATTAGACCAGCGAGACGAATTCTTTTCAAACGTTTTGATTGTGAAAAATTGCTAAAATGAATTCTTACTCCCCTGACATTGGAAGCAATAATTCGGTACAATAGCGCTATGGAAAACTTACTTAATCCTGAACTTTTGATTGGTGCGGGAGTCATTTTTTGTTTGCGGGTTGTCAACATGACTCTGGATACCCTGCGGCTGCGGATGATGGCTCGCGGCCAGAAACCCCTGTCATTTATATTTGGCGTGGTCGAAACGCTGATTTACCTCTACACCCTGTCTGCTGTGATCCAAAACCTGGATAACTGGGTTAATATCGCCGCCTATTCAATCGGGTTTGGCGTGGGCAGTATTGTGGGGATGGCGCTGGACGAGCGGATGGCGGTAGGTTATGTCCATCTGAGTGTGATCAGCCCCAGTCGGGGCGCGCTGATCGCTGAAACGCTGCGAGACCAAGGCTTTGCCGTGACCGAGTTTTCGGGGCGCGGTCGGGATGGGACGGTCTCGATGCTCAGCGTGAGTGTGAAACGCAGGAATGTCAGGAAGGCCCGCACGTTGGTCGAAGAGCTGGATGAGACCGCTTTTATCACTGCCGAGGATCTGACCCCGGTGCGCCGCGGTTATTGGGGCATGTGAGCGGTACTCTATCGATATGGAATCAAAAAAGAGACCAGCATTGCTGGTCTCTTATTTGTTATAACATAAAAGTAGGGGCGAACGGCCGTACGCCCCTACTACCTGTTTCTGCTTCTCGATCTAGTGAAGAATTTGTACATGGATCTGGT
>JARROY010000153.1:0-5584 GCA_037383445.1 Anaerolineales bacterium
AGGAGGAGTTGCGGAGATCCTCTTCGCCATAATTAGGGGTACGTGAATAGGCAGCATATTGTGCTGCATCTGTTACGGTAGCAAACAGATCCTCAAAGGTGTTGTTGACAAACTTTGTGTGGTAAGAGGCATAATACTTCACATTGGCTGCTGCCAGATCACCTACCAGGTACATCAAATTACCTTGCTGAGAACTATCTAATAAGGTCACTTCTTGGAAGATTAATTTTTCATTCGGAGTAAAATCAATTTCGAATTCCTCTTCGGGAGAAAAAAATACATAGCCCTTCTCATTGGCGTGCCACCCACTCAGGTTGTAAGTTTCATACGTGGCTGAACGAAAATAATAACTGCCAGTGACTTGTGTGCTGATATCTTCAATTCGGGCATAAAACACTTCAGTTTCAGCCAACTCCGGACCGCTCCCAATGAGATGGACATTGGGCAGCTGTCCATCAGAAATACCGCTCAATACCTCTTGTGGACCCATTAAAGATTCTTCATCCGGTCTGCTGGCTGCCTGTACGCCATCCTCTCCTGGAACTGCGCTCACCGCTTGCCGCCGTTTTTCTCTTAAGTCCTTGATAAATTCGTCTAACTTAGGAGATGAGATCACACTCGCGAAGATCACCAATCCAACAGCAATCACGAGTGCATTTTGTGAGGTAATTTTCCGGATCATTCCCGAAAAGCTGAATCCCTGTCGGTACCAGGAGACTTCTAAACGCGCCTGGTTTGATAGTACTGCCAACAACAAACCAATTCCCAAGACAAAAAACAGGGTAAACAAACCTTCATCAATTTTTTGAAAAATACCAGCCATAATGATCAGAGGCGGCAGGAATCCCATCAATACCTGTTTTTTCTTAACGACAAACCAAAAAAGCCAGATCGAAATGATCCATATCACCATTCCCCAAATCAAATTCAACGATACCGGGTCATAAGCCGGTTCAGGAAGAGTCGTCAGCCAAGTCCTCAGCCGCTCAAAAAGCACATTAACAGCTTGTCCAAGGATGTCTCTTTTTTCCTGCAGCAGGCCGACATCTGGCAGTGCCAACCCGGTGAACATATAATACCGCCAAGAAGCAGAAAAATAATTTAACAATGTCTGGAAAAGTTCTAAAAGTGGTTTTGCTAAGTTGCCAATCACTGTAAAAGCTGCCGCAACTCCACTAACCAAACTGACCAGGAAAATTAATAAAAGACTGGGTCTTTTTAATAGGTACAGCAGCAAACCTAACCCGGCGGATAGAAGGGCCAATAGGCGTAAATTTTCGAAGTTTAAGCCTCGATCTAAGCGGACAACCATATACACCAGCAGTAATATCACCAACAAGAAGAGCGGGAAAGCGGTTGCCTGATACCAAGTAAGGATATTTTTAGCCTGTAATTTTAATCGTTCAAACATCTAATTTCCCCCCTGATCTATGCCAGCTGTTGTCGATAATGGTGTCAGCTGACTTGGAAAATTGGTTTGAATTTTTGGCCACGCATAGATATTCTTCTTGATTAAATAATTACGGATTCCCCATGCGTTCAGCTGTCTTAAGATCGGGGCTGAAGACTGCCCGCCGCCGAAATCTTCCTGGTCAAGCAATAAAACCGTTGTTGATACACCGCGTTGTTTGAGGGCTGTCAGCGCGCTTAACCATTCCGGATCCACCGACGGTGTGATTACAATGGCGCTGCTCTTTCTTTCCATCGATCGCTGCGCCTTTGCTAAAAGTGCCTTTAATGATTTATCACCACGATTTACAAGAGCCAATGCATACATGATTTCAGTCAGCTGCCCCATACCAGTTTTTGGCGGCAGCCAAATCGGTTTACTACCCTCACCCACCAGGCCAACTGCCCGATTTTCCTTATACCCGCGATCAGCAAGTGAAGCAGCTAATATGGTGGCATATTCATCGGTAGTATCCAGTCCCGCCCCTACCTGACTATATCGATCCATGTCAAGAAAGATCCACCAATCGCTTGAGGGATGCTGATCAAAAGTTCGCACATATAGATCATCCCACCTGGCAGAGGTCAGCCAATGCACCGTAAACATGGTATCCCCAGGCACGTACTCACGTACGCTAGCTGAAGTAACGGTACGCTCAAAGATCTTGGTCTTTGTACCGCCATTCCCATGCCAGTCACCAGAGGCAATATCAATCTGCTGTAAGGGAACAATTGGTGGGGTTACAAGAATTTCTTTGGTCAGAGAAGATCTAACCGTGATCTCAAACACGCCAAATGGATCACCAGAGCGGATTTCGGTTGGGCCTACATAATACAAACCGCGCTTGTTACACACATTGTCCATGTACCATAATTTGTCAAACTGTCCCCCTACAGGCCAGGCAACACTGCTTTTATAACCCGGGAAATTGGAATGATCGACAAGTTCAACCGCAAATGCTGTAAAACGGCTCTTATTCGAGATGGTGAACTGTTCACTGAACCTGTCCCCCACCTGTGCCCAGCCTTGTCTCATTTCCCTGCGGAAACTTAACCCCCTCCAAAGTACGAACGCCCAAATCGAACTCAACACCAAAGCTCCGCCAAAGGCCGCCAGTAAAATCTCCCACGCCCGGTGGGGGGCAAAATATTGCTGAATTGCCAATCCAATCACCACAATTGGCAGCGTATAGTTTTTCAGACGGAATTTACGGTTGAAATTTATTTCTGTTTCCATAGATAAAGTATAAAGCATCTACATTAAAAGTTTCTAAGTTTATTTTGCTATTCCATATCCACTTATAATTTCCAGACAGCCGTTGAAATTAGAGATAAAAAATATAAAAACTATGGTATGGGAACAAAAAATCAAAACTTAAAACATAATTCGGGAAAGATTGATGCGATGAAGAATATGGTAGGGAATTGGAAATTATCCTTCCAGTTTCAGTCTTTTAGTGGGCGTAACCGATACGCGACGATCGATCACTACCCGGCCATCTTGGGAGAGACTGACGTCAAAATGATCTAGTGAGGATATTGCCGGTCCTCTCACTACCTTGCCGGAAAGATCAAACTGGCTGCCGTGACAGGGGCAGACAAATTTCTCTTCTTTTTGATTGATGATACAACCCAAGTGGGTGCAAGTCGAGGAAACTGCATAGATCCCATCTTTATCATGAATCAGCCATACTCTCACCTCTGGAACGTAGATAACAGTTCCCAGCATATAAGCAAAGGGCTGATCTAGGGTAACTGAGGGCAGGAGATTTTCCATCGGCGTTTCGTAGCTTAAGAACTTAAAGATTCCCCATGCAGAAGCCAACCCAGACACCCATAACCCCAACTGAAGGAACATCCTGCGAGTAAAATGGATCGCTTTTTGTTTCCTGCTGTTTACAGAATCCATAATAATTATATGATCCTAATCAATGTCAATGTGACTAAGCCAAGGATAATCAAAATTACCAAGCTCTGCGCCATACGACCTTCTTTATTAAACCACTCACCTACACCCGTAATTTTTCGATCTAATAAATAAGGTACCGCGATAAATAAGATTAACAGTGCCAAGGGGATCACCACACCCATGATTAAAGCGTCTCCGCTGCTCAACAATTGCTGTATCCATATAAAAAACCAGGGGGCGGTCGCGTCTTCTGGAATATTGTTAAGATCAGCTGGGCCTTGCAAGCTTGGAGGAAAAATCAATGCCAAGACCACCAATAAAATACCGACCGCAAACATGGCGACAACTTCTTTTTCATTCAATTCGTATCGGGTGATTTTAGGCTTGGGTGCATCCTCCTGCTTGCTGGAAATACCACCGTCTCTGCGGACACGGAATATATGCCAGGCAATAAACACCAAAGCTGCGAGGGTTAAACCATAAATATGCCAGCCATAAAAGCGTATTATTGTCTGTTCTCCAATCGAAGAACTGCCAACCATCATTTTATACAGGCTTTCCCCAACCAATGGAATGGTCTTGATCAGGTTGGTTCCTACCAGTAGAGCCCAAGAAATATCTGTATCCCAACGGAGACCATAACCGGTAAAATTAAAGAACAACACCAGCAACAGCAACACGATTCCGAGCAGCCAATTGAATCGGCGAGGAGATTTATACGATCCGGTCAGCACCACCCGAAGCATATGCAGGATTACGGATACGACAAGCAGCTGTCCGGCCCAGAAGTGCAAACCGCGGATCAGATTTCCATATGGCACTAAGTAGGTGATAATCTGTAAAGACCGGTTGGCGTCGGCTAATGATGGGATGTAATAAAATACCTCAAGCATCCCGGTCACAACCAAGATCAAGAAAAGGAATAACGAGATTCCGCCTAAACCAAACGTATAAAAGAAACTACCTTCCCGCTTGGGAATTTTTGGTAAATGTAGATGTAAGAAAAAATTAGGGCGTTTAGGCTTCATAGAACATTGATAAAGTTTAAGTATCCTCTTTATCTCCTGGAGCTACTTTGGTCCACAAATACCCCAGCATTGCCACACTCAAACCAAAGATAAGGATTAATCCGCCGGGTTTATCGTCCACCACATGGGGGGCCTCAACATGCAGTGAAAACGCAGACATATTAGCCTCGGTCAAAACAATTCCTTCGGGCAATTCGCCTCGAGCCCGCATCAGGTAAGCGGTGATGTTGATCGCATCCTCTTTGGATAATGATCCCGGGTTCCACCACGGCATTGTCTCATAAATCACCTGGTAAAATTGTTGGGCGTTAGCAATTCCACTTAATGCACCCTTTCCCAGAAGGGGAGGAACGATTCGCGGGAATTCAAACCCTTGCGGCGGGTGGTTGGGCGCATGGCACTTGGATTGCCAGCAGTTCATGTCTTCCCCAAAACCATCCTCCCGCCACTCATCTGTCAGCCCTTGACCCCAATTTCCATGGCATGCCATACAAATTTGGTAGTAAGGTTCTGCCCCTAAATCAGCTTGGGTGGGTTCCGCCGGTAATACTGGGGCAGACAAATCGTCTGGAATCAATTCGATCAGACCCTGTTGAACATATCCTTGCTTGATGGGAGACAAATCCTCAAGAGAAATTTCCGGTTGAACAGGCTCTTCCGCCTGGCAGCCAGAAAGTAACAAGGCAAATAATAGAATTACAACCCCAGAAACCATTAATATTTTGCGGTGAATTAATAATTTATTCATTATCTTTTCCGAGAAATTCACACAGATAATACCATCCCACTAGCATCTAGGCAACCTATCTAATCTGATATTCATCTTAAGCGTGAGAGGGAATTTGACCACATAAAAATTTCAACCAATCCAAGAAAATTTGAGATAGCAAAAGAGGATTTCTAACCCAATCCGAATGTACTATAATGACAATATTGGTTTTTAGTCCAACAAGATCCTAAAATGTGAAATATAATCAAATACCAACCCAATTATGCTCATTCAAACGATTTCTACCAAAGAACTCTCAGGCAGGTTGAATAATCCCCAATTTACAATCTTGGACATACGTTCCTCCGCGGCATACCATGGTTGGAGGCTTCAAGACGAGGTGCGGGGAGGTCATATTCCTGGGGCAATTTGTTTTTCGCAGTCTTGGATTAAAGATTTATCTCCTAGTGAGCTGAGATCACTTTTAGA
>JARROY010000154.1:0-5579 GCA_037383445.1 Anaerolineales bacterium
CTAAAAGACCAGCCCCTCCCCCGGGACCGTCATAATACCCCATCGCCTGAGTGCCGTAAAAATACGATTGGTTGAGTTTGGAATGAGTGATCCCGTAATGGTCTGATATTCCGGGCACTTCAACCCATAAATCCCGCGGAAAAGAGAGCACTCTGACGCTCGGGTTCTGGAAATCGATTTTTACCAGTCGTATGACATCTGCCAGGCCGTAAGTGTAGGTGCCTTTCCGGTAATCTATCCCGATGGCCAGAATAAGCATTGATGGAATATCCCCGCAGTAGGGATTGGGTGTATAGGTGGGCATACTGACAGGGGTTAGCGTCGGGGAGTTGCTTTCAGCAGCGGCTGTGGGCTCGGCCGTTTCTTCGTGAGGTGGTTGTGGGGTAATATCAGAAGGGAGTTGGACAACCGATAAGGCTGTGGTCTGCAGGGTGGGCGTAGCATCAAGCCCAAGACTGGGGCCAAGCGGGCGCTGCCAGAACTCCTTGATGGCGGGGATAATCCCGGCACCAAGGATGAAGATCAACATGATCACCCCAAATATGATAAACCACAAACCTGTCCGTTTTTTTAAATTGATCTTCCGAGGTTCCATAGCTTTATTCCGTGGATGTTCTCAAGAATGGTTCTACGGCGGCGATTTGATCTATCAGAAAAATACCCGTTCTGGTCAACGGAGTCTTTAAGGTCCATTTTGAGATTGCAGTTCAATCATATCCCAACTTTTGAAACTGGAACTTAAATTTGAGCAGCGGATCTTGCTATAAGGTTACTTGTACGGGAGCACGTAAAGAATCTCGTTGGCCGGCGGGATCGGTGTGGTGAAATACACCGTCACATTTTGGCTCCAGGGGACGTAATCTTCGTCTGAGTAGCCCAGATCGATCCAATGTCTGCCGGGAAACCCTGCGCCAACATCCGCAATGACCGCATGACCATAGCCGGGCACATATACGGTATGATACCCCATCGGGATAAACCAGTCATAAATCACTGCGGCGACCCCTTTCTCTACTGGCAGCCCCAGGGAGGTGTACGGATAGCAGCGATCCGCATCGGAGTTGCAGGGCGAGTAGGAGGTGGCATACATTTCCACTTTGCGCCAATACTCGATCGGACCATCAGGGGTATCCATGCTGCGGACAACAATCTTGGTGCCGTATCCCTCTATCCGGGGGGTTGGCTCGCGCAGCGTCCAGGTGTCCTCCACTGTGCGGCTGGTCTCCTGGTCGTCTTCATAACGCACCCGAATCCGTTCTGCAGAAAGTCCTACCTGGCCGATCTGGGCAACTTTGTAATTATCAATCTCAACATCGTCTAGGGGCTGGTAGAGCCTTTGGAAGGGGATCGTGTCTTGTTTTACGACCACTTCCTCCACTACATGGATAAGTTTTATTTTTCCATCTTTAGGTAGGGGTTGATCACCTGCCGGGATGCTGTAATCTAAACCTTGTAGCGGCAGTCCACCTTGGGCTAACGCTTCTCCGACAGTCTCAGCCGAGGTCGTAAAATTCATCGTTTGACCATCAGCCACAACCTGAACCTGTCTGCCGGGAACCAGCCGGGCGCTGATATCCTCGTTGAGCGGTGTATCGGGTGAAGGAATCAGCAGGTCGGAGACCGAGAAGATAAAGCCTGCTTCCCAAAGTCCCTGGCCGAGTGTGGGAGCGGATGAGAGGATGGTCCAGGAGTCTGAACCGCTTAGCAAGGAGATCGTCACAGCCCGGCGAATGCTGGCACTGATTTCTTTTTGGAAGGGAACGGCCTGTTCCGGTAGGTGAGGTTGCCCCTCGATCAGAAGGCGGTCACCTTCCTTAAGAGTTATATCTGCCTGGGCCAACCAGATGGACGGGATGCGCTGCGTGGTTTTTAATTGAGTGGTTTTGCCATCTGCCTGGAGGGTAACCAGCATGGCCTGGGTGAGGGTGATCTTCTGGCCGTTCTTTAGACGGGATTTTGCCGGCGGATCGACCTCATCTTCCGGCTGGAGTTGAAAACCGGCTTCCAGCAGGGCTTCGCCAACCGTGCGAGCGTCAGTGGTTACCTGGATGGATTGGCCTTCTACGGTGATGGTGACTTCTTTACTTCCTGGAAATAGAAGCAGCGCCACGCCAATCAGGGCCCCAAGGACTGCCAGGATCAGGATGCGTTTAAAGGTCATGGGAGAGATTCTATCAGAAAATCGGGGGGTTTAATATGGTAGGCATACAAGAACTGTGCGGGGAACTGTTGGTAAAAAAACCTGGGTAGGAACCCCGGCGGCACCCAGAATCAGTTGCTTATCGCTGCTTCCTCTCGGACCTGACGAGGTTCACAAAGTTCCGCCGCGCCGGACCCACCCAGGCGGGCAAAAGCATACCTCAGGTAGATGTGTGTGTCAAGTACGCCAGCCAGCTTGAAAGGGTTAAATATAAATTGAGGGGGCACAGCCAATTAAGGCGGTCAGTCCTGGCGCTTGAGGATCACCCAGGTGGTAATCAGGATCAGTGCCCCAATTGCCAGCGCACCGAAAGCAAGCGGTTGGGTGGATGCCTGAAGATTAAAGTCGATTGCCTGGAAATCGAGGGCGGAAATCTGGAGGGCGTTCGGCAGGGTCTGGATATAAGCCAGGATGTCGATCTGCTGGCTGAACGGAACGCCATACAGCTCGCCCGGAGGGACACGGGTGTTGAGGTGCCCAAAGCGGATGATATGGGCGATCCGCCAGGGGTTGGTCCAGGCCATATCGCCCAAAAAGATGGGGTTCTGATCGGTATTGAGGTTAATTTTTTCGCCTTCCTGCCCATGACAAGAGGCGCAGATTTCCCCGAACTTCTGCTCTCCCACTTCCAGCGTGCCCTGCGCCTGGAAGGTATCCCAATCGGCAACAAAATCAGGCAGGGTTAATTCGCTGGACAGGAAAGCCGCCAGGTCTCTCAGGTCGTCTTCTTCTAAATAGGCGGAAAAATCATGCTCGGAGGTGATCTTGCCGGTGAGTAAGGGAAGGATGTCCTCTTCGGGTTTGTTGACCATCCCAAATAAATCCGGAAATCCCATCGAACGGTTGACCGTCAGAGTAGACCGGCTGCGGCTGCCCATATAATCCCACCCGTGGCAGTTGACGCAGCGCCAGGTATAGCGCACCGGGAATTCTCCGGCGGAGTTGGTTGGCCAGAGAGGGTGAGTTTCCTGCGGCAGTTCGGTATCCACCAGGTTGTCCCAGGCAGCGTATAATCTCCCCCCGCGCATGGGGTCTCCAGGTGCTTGCTCCTGGCTGTAGGCCGTTCTGGCCGGGATGATGGCAATCAGGATCAGGATGATGATCACCCCGGCGATTATGAGGGGTTCGGTGGGAAATTTTTTGGGGGTAAGCTTTGGCATGTCAGGGATAGTATATCATCCTCGCCGTGAAACGCGGGAGGGTTTTTGTTGGGGGAGGCTGAATTTGGGGGTTATCCTTAAAATGTTTCGGTGATCGAGGATGCAATCTACTTGCTGTATTGAAACTACAAAAATTATTTTGTATGCTGGTGGTCTCGATACACCTCGATAAATTCACTCGGGGCACTCGACCACCATAGAGCTCATTTTAGTTACCGCATTTGTGGATAAAGAATTTTCTTGGAAATAGATGGGGTTAACTAAGGTGAATTTTTCTCTTTTTAAATTAATCCCTACGAGCGCCTACTCTCTCATGTGGAGCACTTCAAGCATGGCGGGGTGTAAATCAGGGTTGGCGGCGACTACGCTGTATGGGCGGGAAGATAAATCCGGGCTGCCGTCAATTTTGGTGACCACGGCCCCGGCCTCCCGGGCGATGAGCCAACCAGCGGCCAGATCCCAGATTTCGAGCTTGATCTCCCAATAGCCGTCCACCCGGCCGCAGGCCACGCTGCATAAGTCTAAAGCGGCGGAGCCCAAACGGCGGATGCCCTGCGCCCGCAGGGTGAAACGGTTCATGTGGTTGAGGTTGTTGTTTGGGCTGGTGAAACGGTCGTACGGGAAGCCAGTCACGAGCAGACTGCGGGAGAGCTCACCCTGGGTGCTGGGGTGGATGGCGTTTCCGTTGAGGGTGGCGCCTTTACCGTGCTGGGCGGAGAACAACTCATCGCAGATCGGGTCGTAAACCACGCCGAGGGTCATCTGTCCTTGATGCGCATAGGCAATCGAGACAGAAAAGATCGGCAGGCGGTGAGCATAGTTGGTGGTGCCGTCGAGCGGGTCGATATACCAGGTGTGGTCGGGGTCGCCGTCTTTCTGGCCGGTCTCTTCGGCGATGATGCGGTGCGTGGGGAATTGGCTGCTGATGTGCTCCAGCAGGTAGGCTTCGGACTGGCGGTCTACTTCGGTGACCAGGTCGATTTCGCCTTTATGCTGGATGTGGTTAGAGTGGTTAAAGCCGGCGCGCAGGATGTCTCCGGCGCCGCGCGCCAGGTCTTTGAGGTCTTCTAGGGTTGGTGTCATAGCGGGGACTATTCTTCTTCTAATTTCTTCAGATTTTGGATGATTTCTTCCAGCTCGTGGAGGATTTGAGCCCGGTGCTGCTGGGCCTCTTTGAGCAGGGCTTCGAAGGCCGGTTTTTGCGCTTCATCGAGCGAGTCCAGCAGCCGTTCGGTGCGCTGAATCTGCTGGTTCTTCTGGCGCAGTTTGTTTTCGAGCCGCTTGCGGTAGCCGGCGTAGAATTCTTTTTCTCCCAGCGGGTAGGGGATCGTGCCGGGTCCTTCTGCCAGGATTTCGCCAATGGTGAGGAGGAAGTCGGCGGTATCGATGGGCTTTTCGAGAAAGCGCACCGCACCCAGGCTGAGGGCGAATTCTTTGTCCTCTTTGGTAACGTAGGTGGCGGAAAGGAAGACGACCGGGATGCCCCGTGTCTGCGGATCTTTGCGTAGATTGTAGACCAGGGCGAAGCCGTCCATTTTGGGCATCAGGATGTCGGTGATGATCATCGCCGGGGTTTCCTCGGCAATCAGCGCCAGGGCGTCTTCGCCGTTGCTGGCGGAGGCGACCGGGTAGCCTTCGAAGCGCAAAGTAACTTCGAGCAGCCCGCGAATTTGGGGCATGTCCTCGACGACGAGGATCGAGCCTTGTGGAATCGTCATGCAGTTATTGTAGCATGAAAGGGGAAGCGGGCAACCCCAAAAAGGTACCGAGGTGCCCTTTAAATGTAAACAGACCGCATCTCCTCCGAAACTGCGGCCTGTTTACCATTGATGGGGAGTACCCTCGCCATGATTCGAACACGGGACCTCTTACTCCGCAAGCAAGCGCTCTATCCATCTGAGCTACGAGGGCGAAATCTTTCACGCTGTGAAAGTTTTTCGGAGTTTGCTCTGCAAACTCCACGGGTTGTTAAGGGCTCTGTTTTTGAGCGAAGGGTATTATAACAAACAAGAATAAAATTTGCCAGTAATACTTTTTCCTAGTTCTCAAATTCCTCTTCAAGACGTCTGAGCCACCCATTGATCTCAGCTTCAATTTTGCCCCATCCTGTACCACGCATTATACTGTGGGCATATACTCCTTTTGATAAAGCATCATCGGGATTTACGCCCATTACTAAATAAAGTGCTGTCGATAGTGCTAAATGAAGTATCTTGTAC